>JAYTHK010000163.1:0-15494 GCA_043732665.1 Cytophagales bacterium
TCAAAGCTGAAGAACGGTTCAATCGCAGGCTTGAAATGATAGCAGCGCTGGAAAATAGCAGGAGAGAAATATGAGATACCTGTGTTAGTGTGTTAAAGTTGAGATGTAACTATAGACGAGTGCTAAAGACGTTGCAAAAAAAACTTTAATACACTAACACTTTAACGCATCAGTTGAGGATATTAATAATGGAATCAAATTAAAATAGTATGCAAACAATAGAAATTTTGCCTTCCTTACTTTCATCAAATTTTTCTGACTTAAAGGGACAGATACGAAAAATTGAAGACGCTGGATGTACCAAGCTTCATCTTGACATTATGGATGGACATTTTGTGCCCAACATTACTTTTGGACCTGCACTAATACAATCCATCAGAAAGATAACCGGGCTTTTTTTTCAGGCACATTTAATGATAGATAAGCCAGAACGCTATATACAAGTTTTTAAAGATGCCGGAGTAGATGAAATCATTATTCATGAAGAGTCAAGTAATAATTTTCGCAAGGTGCTAAACACAATTAAAACATTAAAACTTCATGCTGGAATTGCACTCAGGCCAAATACGCCAGTATCCACCATCGAAGAGTTGATCAATGAAGTAGATTGCATTTTGATCATGTCCGTTGAACCAGGATTTTCAGGGCAGACCTTTATTGAAAGTTCAACTTTAAAAATAAGACAAACGCGAGAACTTATACAAGCCAAAGGTCTAAGGACAACGATAGGTGTGGATGGTGGAATAAACCTAAAGACGATTGATTCTGTGGTAAGAGCTGGAGTGAATGAAGTGGTTTGCGGAGAGGCAGCTTTTTCTGGAGACATCTCAAAAAATTTAAAAGCACTTTACAAAAAAGCAAATAGCGAGTCTCAGAAAATGCAAGATATAATCGAGAGGCCTTTTTGAGAAGGAGCTTTTATTAAATTTCATAAACGAAACATATTATTCCAGATTTTAAAAAATAAAAATGAATATAAAACAAACGCTTATAGATAGAGCAAAAAAGTTAGTTGCCAATGACAAAGGTCTATTGGCAATGGATGAAAGCAATCCAACCTGCAACAAACGATTTGCTGCGTTGGGGATTCCTCAGAATGAAGAAACCAGGCGTGCTTATCGGGAAATGATTGTGACTACTCTTGGTCTTAGTGAGTGTATTAATGGAGTTATTCTATATGATGAAACAATACGTCAGAATAAGAAAGACGGTACTTCCATGGTTAAGGCTATTATTGACGCAGGAATTATTCCAGGAATAAAAGTTGACACAGGTGCGAAAAGCATGGCGGGTTATCCTGGTGAAAAAATAACGGAAGGTTTGGATGGATTGCGGGACCGTCTCAAAGAATATTTCCAGATGGGTGCCCGATTTGCTAAGTGGCGAGCTGTCATCATCATTGGAGATAGTATTCCAAGTCGGGCTTGTATTAAGTCAAATACACATGCGTTAGCCCGTTATGCAGCTTTGTGTCAGGAAGCTGGATTAGTTCCTATTGTAGAGCCAGAAGTACTCATGGATGGCACACATACTTTGGAACAGTGTTTCAATACAACGGAGAAAGTGCTTCATGAAGTTTTCAATCAGTTATACTTGCAAGGGGTAATGCTGGAAGGAATGATTTTAAAACCCAATATGGTGCTTCCTGGCTTGTCTTGTGACAAACAAGAATCGGCAGATGAAGTGGCTGATGCTACCATACAATGTCTTTTGAGGTCAGTTCCTGCTTCCGTCCCTGGAATCGCATTTTTGTCGGGAGGACAATCAGGTGAGCAGGCTTCATTGCGTCTAAATGCAATAAATGCCAGATTTAAATCACATCTGCCCTGGGCAGTTACATTTTCGTTTGCACGTGCCATTCAGCAGCCAGCCTTAGAGATTTGGAAAGGTGATGAGATCAATGTGTTGGCGGCGCAGAAAGCCTTGTTTCATCGAACAAAATGCGATTTGGCAGCACGCAAAGGACAATACACTACCACAATGGAAAAAACAAAATAATGAAAACAGATATCACATCACTTACTGAACTCGCTGCCTGGAAGGCATTGGAAGTTCATTATCCAAAAGTAAGGGATTTACATCTTCGGAAACTCTTTGCAGATGATCCAAAGCGAGGAGAACGCATGACTTCTGAGGCAATCGGAATCTACTTCGACTATTCAAAGCACCTTATTGTTGATGAAACGCTCCATCTCCTTTTGCAATTGGCGAAAGAGTCTGGCTTGCAGACTCGAATGGATGCTATGTTCCGTGGAGACAAAATCAATGTTACAGAAGAGCGTGCTGTATTGCATACCGCCTTGCGTACTCCTAAAGAGCAATCCATATATGTGGAGGACAAAGACGTAGTTCCCGAAATTCAGGCTGTACTTATGAAGATGGGTGAATTCTCCAATAAGATACGCAACGGAGACTGGAAAGGATATACCGGAGAACCAATCCGTAACATTATCAATATTGGTATTGGAGGCTCTGACCTAGGGCCAGTGATGGCTTATGAGGCTTTGAAACATTACAGCCAACGTGACCTCACTTTTCGTTTTATTTCCAATATTGATGGTACCAGTTTCACTGAGGCTATTTACAATCTTCATGCGGAAGAAACCTTGTTTATCGTCTCATCGAAAACCTTTACAACCCTAGAAACGATGACAAATGCGAAGGCTGCCCGTCATTGGGTTCTTGACGCATTGAAAGATTCCAATGCTGTTGCCAGTCACTTTGTTGCAGTCTCCACTAACACTAAGGAAGTGGCTAAGTTTGGCATTAACACCAAGAACATGTTTGAATTTTGGGATTGGGTAGGTGGACGTTACTCCTTGGATTCGTCAATCGGGCTCTCTACCATGGTGGCCATTGGCCCAGAGAATTTCCAAAACATGTTGAACGGGTTTCATAAAATGGACGAACACTTCCATACAACTCCATTTGAAGACAACATACCAGTACTTATGGGACTGATCGGTATTTGGTACAACAACTTCTTTGATACAGAGACAGTGGCTGTTCTTCCATACAATCAATATTTGAAACGATTTCCGGCCTATCTCCAGCAACTCACAATGGAAAGCAATGGAAAACATATTACGTTAGAGGGGCAGAAGGTCGGTTACCAAACGGGGTCTATCTATTGGGGCGAACCGGGTACGAATGGTCAGCATTCTTTTTATCAAATGATTCATCAGGGAACAAAGCTCATTCCCTGCGACTTCATTGGGTTCGTTCAACCACTAAATAAACTTGAGCATCATCACGATTTGCTTTTGGCCAATATGTTTGCCCAATCAGAGGCATTGGCTTTTGGTAAAACTTCGGAGGAAGTCAAAGCTGAAGGAATTCCAGAAGGACTGATCCCTCACAAAACCTTTGAAGGAAACCGTCCATCCAGCACGATCCTCTTTGAAAGATTGACTCCTGAAACGCTTGGGAAACTTGTTGCACTATACGAACACATCGTATTTGTCCAAGGTGCCATTTGGCAGATTGATTCATTTGACCAGTGGGGAGTAGAACTTGGAAAGGAACTTGCCGAACGTATTATTTCTGAAATTGAAAACGTTGGTAGGCAACCATTGATGCATGATAGTTCTACCAATTCTCTAATTAAAAAATACCTAGAAAATAAGGAACAGCAAAAAGTCTGACAACTTCGCAAGGAGTGAAGGTAAATCAGGGTTTACAAAAATTTTAAAGCTTACTATCCATGAAAAAACTAATTATATTTGATCTGGACGGCACACTTGCTGAAAGTAAATCGTCTATTGATACTGAAATGTCTGGGCTATTGCGGGGACTATTGACTGTTGCAAAAGTAGCAGTGATTTCAGGCGGTGATTGGCCGCAGTTTGAAAAACAAGTGCTTTCAAATCTTTCCAAGGACAAACATCTGAATAATTTATTTCTTCTTCCTACCTGTGGCACGAAATTTTTTCAATATAACGGAGACTGGAAAAAAATATATTCAGACGATTTGACTTCCGATGAAAAAAATAAAATCATTACTTCTTTGAAAAAGGTAGTAAGTGAAGAGGATTTTAAAATTCAAAAAGTATGGGGAGAGGCTATTGAAGATAGAGGTAGTCAAATCACCTTTTCTGCCTTAGGACAACAGGCTCCTATTGAAGAGAAAAAGAAATGGGATCCCGATTTTATCAAACGGCAAAAAATGAAAGAATTACTTGCCAAATATATTCCTGAGTTTTCAATACGATTGGGTGGTACTACCTCTGTCGATGTTACCAAACCAGGGATTGATAAAGCCTATGGAATCCGAAAACTTAGAGATATTCTAGGTATTGCAATTGAAGAGATGATTTTTGTAGGAGATGCTATTTTCCCTGGAGGGAACGACTATCCGGCGAAAGAAGCAGGTGTTACTTCCATTCGCGTCAGAGATCCTAATGAGTCTAAGCGGGTAATCGAAGCAATTAATGCATGTTTAATCCCTGTTCATGTTACAAGTCAGAAGATATTGAAAAACGAGTAAAATTAGTTGTTTATGAATCATCGTGAAATTCCTATTATACCGCTTCGCCCTTGCGTACATCCTATATCCAAACACATTATTAGGTCTTACCCGGTTGGACGGCAGAATTTCTCTCGAGCTTGTCAGGGGGAAATCTTAAATTTATCCATCTCTACAGAAGAGGCACTACCCGACCAAATTCAAGCTAGTTTAATAACAACATTAAACTCTAAAGAAGGGGACTCTTGGATTGAAATTCCTTTTGTACGTATCGATGATAAAACATTGACTTGTCAGATAAAGCCACAATATTCAGGATTACATTCTTTCCGTGCGGAATATTCAATTGATAAAGGGGCTTCCTGGATTCGGGATACAGTACCCGATGCATGGGTATTAATAGATCCTCCTCAGGTAATCAATCTTCGTCTTTACACATTGATTCCAACGGTCTCTGGCACAATTTCGGATTGGACAAACGATCTCAAACGTATCAGTGAAATGGGATTCAATTGTGTTCATTTACTACCAATAACTACACTGGATACCTCCGAAAGTCCTTATGCAGCAAAAGATCTTTTTGGTATTGACGAAAGCTACTTAACGGAAGGATCGAAAACGGAGGCTTTGGTTCAGTTGGAAGAATTTATTCAGGAAGCGAAAGCGCTCAAAATTAAGTTGTGTTTTGATCTTGTACTCAATCATGTTGGGGTAACTAGCAATATCGTAAATCGTGCTCCTGATTGGATTGTTCCTGATCAAAATCAACCAGATAGTCTTCAGCGTGCCCGCTATTGGTCCGATAATCGCTGGAATACATGGAACGATCTAGTCTTGATTAATTATGAACATCCTTCAGATGCTATCAAATCGGAGATATGGGCTTACATGATCGACTATGCTCTTTTCTGGGCTAAATATGCCAATGATACCGGAGGGTTTGTGCGTTTTGACAATCTGCATGGTAGCGATCCTGATTTTGTGCAGTCGCTTACAAAGGAACTTTATTCTAAATTTCCTTCTTTAGGAATTCTTGCGGAGTATTTTACGGATGACCGAACACTCTTGAACACTGTTCCGAAGTGGGGACTAAATCTTGTTCTTGCTATACCATGGAGTTTTAAATTTGTACCAGAACTTCGTGAATACTTAAATTATATTCATCGTGCTTCAGAACAAGTACATTATTATATGCCAATTACTTCTCACGATTCAGGTACTCCCGCACAAGAATTCGGAAATGAAAATTCGACTGTGCCCAGGTATGTTACTTCAGCCCTTTTAGGCACAGGAGCGACAGGTATTCCTCAGGGAGTAGAATTTGGAGAAAAAGAAAAGATTGATTTTATAGGCCGAAAGCCAAAAATGCACTATCCAGAAAAATCAAAATTTGCAGAGTTCATTAGTAAGGTTAATGCTATACTCATTGAATATCCTGCTTTTTGCGAAGGAATATGTAAATTCGTTGACAATGGGCATCCTGCTATAATAGCAGCATTTAGACCTGATATAAAGGGTCAGTCGTATGGTTTTTTAGTTGTGTGTAATTTTGATACCAACTTATCTCAACGAATTTTAGTTGACCTTGAATGGATTATTGGGACAAAAGCTCCTTTCGCTAGTACAGACTTATTGAGTGGAGATATTAAATTCTTTCAACAATCAAAAGGAGAAATTCTACTTGAACCATGCACTGCGAAAGTGTTAAAGTTTCCCAGAACGTAATTTTAGTGAAAGAATATAGGTAACTATTTTTTGAAGTATATCTTCCGTTTCAGATGGAAATGAGATTCGTTTTGTCATCAAAATAGAAAAGATTTACCATTTTTTAGGTAGTCCGAGATTTTAGAAATTTTTCATAAAATAAAAAAGTATGAATAATGTAATCAGTTCAATCAATTATGTAATACTAGATCAGTTATAATAATGGAATATTGTATTCAAAGGTTTTAAATAGTGAAAATGATTTAAATCATTTTCACTACTGATCAATAGTATAGTTACCTATTTAGCAAGTATAAATATTTGAAAGCAAATACATATTAAAGTTGTCGTTCTGTTATAAATATAATTTAGATTAACTAATTAAATTAATTAAAAAGATATGAAGTTATTCAAAAATCTTTCCGTTGAGGAAAATGATACCCTCATGAAATTTCCAGTATATATAGCATTGCTTGCTGCGAACAGTGATAACGAGTTGGATGAGGAGGAGAAAAAAGTATCCATTGATTTTGCGCACATAAAAACTTTTTCGTGCGATCCTTTGCTTTCAGACTTTTACAAATCTGTTAATATTAATTTTGAAAAAAACTTACTTGAAATAGATAAGAATTTACCCAGAGATAAAAACGTTAGAGAATCTACCCTCAAAAAGGAGTTAACAACGATAGAAAAATTATTACCAAAGTTAGGAGCGGCCTATAACGAGGTTATGAACCGAAGCATGAGTTCGTTTAAAGAACATGTTTCCAAAGCCCACCGTAATACACTTGTAAATTTTATTTTCCCAATTCCAATTTCAGGATTAACAGATTAAAGTATTCGCATGTCCGATAAGAAAAAGAGAATAGTGCATGAGCTCTATATTGAGTTGGTAAAATTGCAAAAGGAAATTATATCTTCCAATCTAAAATTGCTCGTTATCCTTGAAGGAAGAGACGCTGCTGGTAAAGATGGAACTATAAAAAGAATTACCAAACATCTTAGTCCACGTGAAACTAGGGTAGTAGCCTTGGGTAAACCTTCTGACAGACAGGGACGGGAATGGTACTTTCAACGGTATACGCAGAACTTACCTGTTTCTGGTGAATTTGTCATATTCAACAGAAGTTGGTACAATAGAGCAGGCGTAGAAAAAGTAATGGGTTTTTGTACGGACAAAGAATATAAATCTTTTTTTAAAGAGGTAGAATTATTTGAAAAAATGTTGGCAGATGCCGGTTTCATAATCTTGAAATATTATCTAGACATCAGCAAGAAAGAACAAAAAAGAAGATTGGATGATCGAAAAAAAAATCCCCTTAAGCAATGGAAAATTAGCCCCATTGATAAAGAAGCGCAGAAATACTGGAATGAATATTCGGAAGCTAGAAATGAAATGCTACGGAAAACAAATTTTAAATTTGCGCCTTGGGTGGTTATAAAAGCAGAAGACAAAGAAGATACACACCTTGCACTTATTACCAATCTTCTGCATCATTTAAAATACCATAATAAAGATGAAAAGTTGCTTTCTAAAAATGATGAGTTAGCCTATTTAGTTATATCTGAAAATATGAAAGAGAAACTATTTTAATTTAAAATTTAAAATGGAAGCTATCTCAAATAACAAAAGTGAAACATTGATTTATGGGAAAATTGTGTCTGTTCGAGGTAGTGTGGTAGATGTTTTTTTTGAAAATAAATTACCTTCGATATTTACTTTACTGCATACAGGAACAAAGAAAGAGATTGCCATCGAAGTGTTGGCTCAACTGGATATTCATCATGTAAGAGGTATTGCGTTAACCCCAACACAAGGATTGTTTCGAGGAATGTTGGTAGAAACGGATGGGAAACAGCTTACTGTCCCTGTGGGGAAAAATATCATAGGTCGCATGTTCGATGTTTTTGGTAACACCATTGATCACGGAACTCCATTAGAGAAAGGCAGGAGGAAAAATATACACCAATTGCCTCCACCTATGATTAACCGTTCTACTAAGTCTGAAATTTTTTTGACAGGAATTAAAGCAATTGACGTGTTGATTCCTTTAGAACGTGGAGGTAAAGCCGGTTTATTTGGAGGAGCGGGAGTTGGTAAAACTGTTTTGTTGACAGAGATGATTCACAATATGGTAGGCCATAACAAAGGTGTTAGTATATTTTGCGGAATCGGAGAACGTTGTCGAGAAGGACATGAGTTGTATCATGACATGAAAGAAGCGGGTGTATTAGATAATATGGTGATGATGTTCGGTCAGATGAATGAACCGCCTGGCGCCCGTTTTCGTGTGGGTCATGCTGCGTTAACGATGGCCGAATATTTTCGCGACGAGGAGCATCGAGATGTGCTGTTGTTAATTGATAACATCTTCAGGTTTATTCAGGCTGGTATGGAAGTTTCAGGCTTAATGGGGCAAATGCCTTCCAGGTTAGGCTATCAACCAACGATGAGCACCGAACTTTCGAAATTAGAGGAACGCATTGCTAATACGAATGCAGGTGCTATAACCTCTATTCAGGCGGTATATGTACCCGCCGATGATTTGACCGATCCTGCTGCCGTCCACGCATTTTCCCACCTATCTGCCACCATCGTTCTTTCAAGGAAAAAAGCGAGTGAAGGTTTGTATCCCGCTATCGACTTATTACAATCAAATTCAAAAATGGCCACTCCGGGAATCATTGGGCAGAGACATTATGATTTGGCACAAAAATTAAGACAAACACTTTCGGAATACGAAGAATTGAAAGATATTATTTCCATGCTAGGGTTAGAACAGCTATCTACCGGAGATAGAAATTTAGTGAACCGTGCCAGAAGATTGGAACGTTTTCTCACGCAACCCTTCTTTACCACCGAAAAATTCAGCAATACCAAAGGAAAAGAAGTTAGTTTGAAAGATGCACTGGATGGTTGTGAACGTATCCTGGCAGATGAATTTAAAAATATATCTGAGAGTGCATTTTATATGGTGGGCACAATAGAAGAGGCCATAGAAAAAGGAAAAGGAGACAAACCCAAGCCTCAGGAAAAAGAAACGGCCGTTATCAAAAAGTAACAAGAAGAAAATGGAAATTACTGCTATATATCTAAAAATTCTTCTGCCTTACCGGATTTTCGACGAAATCAGCAATGTGAAAAGAATAGTAGTTGAAACTAGTGGCGGTTCATTTGGAATGTATCCACAGAGGTTAGATTGTATAGCAGCTGTAGTGCCTGGCATTTTTACTTATGAAACTGAAAATGGTATTCAATACTTGGCACTGGATGGAGGTATACTTATTAAAGCAGGTGCATTAGTAACGCTTTCAGTTCGAAATGCTATAGGTGGAGCAGACCTTGGCAAACTACATGAATCGGTGGAAAAAGAATTTAAGAACCTGGATGATATGGAAAAAGGCGTTCGTTCAATAGCGGCAAAATTAGAAAGCGGATTTATTCATCGTTTGGCAAAATTTCAAAGTGAATAACATGGACTATAAAGAAAAAAAAGATACGACTCTTTTTAGCCAACAAGTAGCGGAGAAGGAAAATCGCAAACTTAAAGCGATTCACGAAGAAAAAAATAGTGAATGGACAGGTCTTGGTGTATTTGGAATGGTGGGCTGGTCTATCGTAGTACCTGCTCTTTTGGGCGCCGCTCTGGGAATATGGCTGGACAAAAAGTATCTGGAATCATTTTCATGGACATTAACATTATTGTTCTCAGGATTGGCAATGGGTTGCCTAATTGCCTGGACTTGGATAACAAAAGAAGATAAAAGTATGCATCAAAAATAAAAAAAATATGAAAGAAGTTTTAAATATAGGTTTAGCATTCATGGCGGGTAGTATTATGGGAATACTGTTCTTTGGAGGACTTTTATTTACGGTGAAAAAATCTGTCGCATCAAAAATTCCAGCCCTGTGGATACTGCTAAGTTTTCTTTTTCGGGCAAGTACTACATTGGTGGGATTTTATTATATCTCACTAGGTAGTTGGCAGGGACTTTTGATTTGTACTATTGGTTTTATTATGGCACGTTTCCTTGTTGTTCATTTCACTAAACAAAAGGACAAAAAAATACTTAACTAAAAATGGAAAAATATCATGAAGCTTAGTTCAGACGAAACCATCTTTTGGGAACATGGTTTTTTTCAGCTCAATTTAACAGTCGTTACTACTTGGGGTATAATGCTCATTTTAGTAGCTACTTCATTTATGGTGACGAGAAAACTAAAAACGGAAATTCGTATTTCACGTTGGCAATGTATTCTTGAAATTATTGTAACCAGTATCAATGGTCAAATTGAAGAAATAGGATTGAAGCAACCTGAAAAATATATTGGGTTTATCGGTACATTATTTTTGTTTATAGCGATATCCAATTTATGCATCGTTTTCCCTTGGTACGAGCCGCCTACAGGGTCGCTTTCTACCACTGCAGCTTTGGCGATTAGTGTATTCCTTGCGGTACCCTTTTTTGGTATTGAAAAGAGTGGAGTATTGGGATATTTGAAAACATACATTCATCCGACATTTATTATGTTGCCTTTTAACATCATTAGTGAGGTCTCACGTACCCTCGCGTTGGCGGTAAGACTTTTTGGGAACATTATGAGCGGTGGAATGATTATCAGTATTCTGTTGAGTATTGCGCCACTAATATTTCCAATTATAATGAGTGCACTAGGGTTGCTGACGGGAATGGTGCAAGCGTATATTTTCAGTATCCTGGCAGCTGTTTATATTGCCGCAGCAGTAAAAGAAGCAAAACCTTCGGTTGAAACAGATTCAAAAAACAAGGCAAACTTAATAATAACTAAAAAATAATAATTATGGATGACATATCACTAATAGCCGTAGCTTCTATCGTTACGGCAGGACTTACTACCGGACTCGGATGTATGCTACCCGCATTATCAGAAGGGAAAGCAGTTGCAACAGCATTAACTTCTATTGCGCAGCAACCCGATGCAGCCCCAACCATTACCAGAACTTTGTTTGTGGGCTTAGCTATGATTGAATCTACAGCGATTTATTGTTTCGTGGTTTCAATGATTCTTATCTTTGCCAATCCATTCTGGAATCATGTGATAGCGAAATAAAAGATAGTTATGAAAATAAACTGGTTCACTGTTATTGCTCAGGTAATTAATTTCCTCCTTCTGGTGTGGCTGCTGAGACGTTTTCTTTACAAGCCCATTCTGGACGCTATTGCGGCACGAGAGAAGAAAATCACCGATAAACTAGCAGATGCAGCTGCAAAAATGATGGAGGCTAAGAAAGAACAAGATGAGTTCAATCAAAAGAATGCAACATTTGATAAGCAAAAGGCAGATATGTTGGCCAAGGCTGTGGACGAAAGTAATAAAGAACGTCAACGATTAATGGACGAAGCGAATAAAGTTGCTGTTGACCTTCAAACTAAGTTGGCAGACGAAAATAAAAAGACACAAGAAAATCTTGCTTTGGAAATAGCGCAAAAGACAGAAAAGGAAGTTTTTGCAATGACAAGTAAAACGTTGGCCGATATAGCTTCCGTTAGCTTAGACGAACAATCTGCTTATATTTTTATTAAGCATATAAATGAGTTGAACGATCAGGAAAAAAATCAATTTATTTCTAATTTCAAAGTCGGTACAAATCTCGTATTGGTAAAAAGTGTTTTTGAATTATCTCCGAAAATTCAAACTGAAATTCGAACTGCGGTAGGTAAAATACTAGGAACGGAACCTCCGTTTCAATTTACAATAGCTCCTGAACTAATAAGTGGTATTGAGCTTACCTCCAACGGCTACAAGCTGGCCTGGAGCATTTCAGCCTATTTAACATCACTTCAAAAAAACATTCAGGAAAAGATAAAGGAAAACCCAGAAGTTGATTTAGATAAGAAGTAATATGCCAATCAACAACCTACAATCGACAATAACGACTACTTTCGATCAAATTGCAAAGGGAAGGGAAGAACACCATTTTCCATTTATAACCCGCGAAGTTGGCTCTGTAACCAATGTATCGGCAGGTATCGTCAAGATCTCCGGCCTTCCAGGAGCAGGCTTTGAAGAACTGCTAAAGTTCCCGGGAAATCTCTATGGTATTGCTTATAATATCGATGAAGAGGAGATTGGTGCTATTCTCCTCGGAGAAGATGCTTTATTAAATGCGGGAGATGAAGTAGAACGGACAGGCAGAGTGATGGATATTCCCGTTGGTGATGGATTAATCGGCAGAGTAATAAACCCATTAGGAGTACCTATGGATGATAAAGGATCTATAACGTTTAGCGAACGACTTCCGATAGAACGTCCTGCTCCACCTATCATGGATCGTGCGGCGGTATCCGTTCCCTTACAAACTGGATTAAAAGTGATAGATGCATTAATTCCCATTGGTCGTGGACAACGTGAATTAATTTTGGGAGACAGGCAGACAGGCAAAACAGCAATTGCTATAGATGCAATTATTAATCAAGTAGGCAAAAATGTTTTGTGTATCTATTGTGCCATTGGTCAGCGTGCTTCTTCAGTGGCTAAAGTCATTGCCAACCTGAAAGAAAAAGGAGCAATGGAATATTCCGTAGTGGTTGTCACGGAAGGAAATGATTCTCCTGGATTACTTTACATTGCTCCGTATGCAGCTACCAGTATAGCCGAATATTTTATGGCTAAGGGTCGTGATGTTTTGATTGTGTATGATGATTTGACAAACCATGCACGTGCCTATAGGGAACTTTCTCTTTTATTAAGACGACCGCCAGGACGAGAAGCATTTCCCGGTGACATCTTTTATATTCATTCAAGATTATTGGAAAGGTCTACGCATTTAAGTGATGAACTTAAAGGAGGTTCTCTGACTGCCTTGCCAATTATAGAAACGGAAGCTCAGAATATTTCTGCTTATATACCTACTAATCTGATTTCCATCACAGATGGACAGATTTATCTATCTCCTAAATTATTTGAATCGGGTATTTTGCCTGCTGTGGATGTGGGGAAATCTGTTTCGAGGGTAGGAGGAAAGGCTCAATTGCCCGCCTATCGTTCTTTGACAGGTAATTTAAAACTTGCCTACTCTCAATTCGAAGAATTGGAAACCTTTGCACGTTTTGGAACAAGACTGGACGACAATACACGAAAAATAATTGAGCATGGGAAACGTATACGCGCTTGCCTCAAGCAGCATGAACTTCAGCCCATGTCCGCTCCAGAACAAATCTTATTATTACTTGCTTTAACAGGTGGACTTTTAGATGCAATACCTCTTGACAAAATAGAGGAAGCTACCGTTGAATTAAAGAAAATAAGTTCAACACTTCCTGAAGAATTAATAAAGCGATTATTTTCTAAAGAGGAATTGAGTAGTTCAGATCATGACGCGATTCTAAAAATCGCAGGAAATACACTTATCCCCTTTCAACCAAAACCTGAACCAAAAAAGCCTCAACCATAATGGATACGTTAGCAAATTTACAAAGAAAACTAAACGGTGCGAAAGAGATCAAATCGGTCGTTCGAACTATGAAAGCGATGGCGGCTTCAAACATTGGGCAGTACGAGCTGGCGGTTAGTTCCCTTAGCGAATACTACCATACTATTTCTTTGGGTATCATTGCCTATTTTGATCAAGAGCAAAAGAAGGTAATAATTGAAAAGAAACATTCAAAAAAAGATAAAGTCATTTACGCTATTGTTTTTGGTTCGGATCAGGGTCTTGTTGGACAGTTTAACGATTCACTTTCTGATTTTGTATCTAAATCACTTAACGCTATTCAAGGCAAAAAAGAAATCTGGGCAGTAGGTGAAAGAGTGCAATTGCTATTGTCGGATGCAGGATTTTCTACAACGAAATTTTTTCTACTTCCGAATTCTGTTATTGCCATTACACCGCTTGTTCAACAAATCTTAATGAAAAGTGTAGAAATAGATAAAAAAGAAGTGCATATATACCACAATAAACCGGAAGCAGGCGCTGGCTATATAGCAGTAGGTCAGCGATTACTGCCCTTAGATAAAAAATGGGAACTTTCATTTGCAGATCTGCATTGGCCTACAAAAATAATTCCACAGATAATAGAAGGAGTAAAACCAATTTTATTGGCTCTTATACATGAGTATCTTTTTGTCTCTTTGTTCAAAGCATGCGCAGAGTCGTTGGCCAGTGAAAACGCGAGTCGTCTTGCTGCAATGCAACGTGCAGAAAAAAATATAGAAGGATTACTGGATAATTTGGGTCACCAATTTCACAGCTTGCGCCAAAGTACTATTGACGAAGAACTTTTTGATGTAGTGTCGGGATTTGAAGCTTTGAAGAATAAAGCTTCAAAGAAATAATGCCTATGCTGCTTAATACCTTTATTCAAAAAGGATTGCATGAAGATAATTTAATAGTTGTTTTAAAAGAATAAATTTCATAGAAAAAAACCTATCGATCATGAAAGTAAAAATTTTCCTTTTGGGCTACTTTTTGGTATTGAATACCCTTTTGT
Source organism: Cytophagales bacterium (assembly GCA_043732665.1). GTDB lineage: Bacteria > Bacteroidota > Bacteroidia > Cytophagales > Cytophagaceae > JANYCO01. Next base: position 14,642 of record JAYTHK010000163.1, read on the forward strand.
TTGCTCAGCAAAAGGATATCTTTTTTGAAGTTATTTTTAAAGACGAAAAGATTGGTACGTTGCATGCCAAAGAGGTACTATCTGGAAATAAATCTGTCAAAAATTTGAACATCAATACAGATGCAACATATTTATTTGTTACAGTTCATGTAGAATCGGAAGTAACTTCGACTTATGAAAATGGAATTCTTATAGAAGGTACAGCATTTAGAGATGCAAATCGTGGTTCTAGTAATGTCCATGCTCGTGTGACAAAAATCGGTTCCAGAATTTATCAAAGAGAGCGAAATGGACTAAGGGATGAAATTTACAACGAACTCATTACATTTTGTGTAATAGATCTTTATTTTCAGGAACCAGTAGAAGTAACCAAAGTATTTTCTAACATGTACGCACAAATGCTAGTATTAAAGAAGGTTAGCCCTGGAAAATATCAGTTGATTACACCAGACGATAACGACTCCTTTTATAGTTATAAAAATGGGAAGTTGGTAACTATAGAAGTGAATACTAAAGTAGGAAAAGTACTTTCCAGACGCATCTGATTAACCCTTTTCTTTCTTATCTAAAGGTTGAGACTTCATGCGAATATTGATGCTTAAATCTTCTTCGTGCTCTTTAGGATCAACACTGGTTTTTTTCTCAGAAGAATTTGCTGTCGTATCTTTAGTAACAGTTGTTTTTTTCAAGATATTTTTTTTATTATTGGATTTATTTTTCATATTTTTCCTATTTAAAATTTCTATTCTTTAATTAAGTTGTATTAGTCTTTATAGTTGCAGACATCATTAAATTCCCTCGTGCAGGTCTTTTGCAATAAGAGCTTCAGCATCTTCAGGTCCTTGCATACCCG
>JAYTHK010000164.1:0-15484 GCA_043732665.1 Cytophagales bacterium
TTCCATCTCCGTATTTTCGTTTCAATGGATTAATTCGGTTCATAGTAAGGCTGACGGCTGGCAAAGTTACGTTATAGATAGCACTGGTATTGTTTATAGCAGTAGCTTGATAGATGTTTTGACTCGCACGCATACTAATACTTGTATTAAAAGGAGTGCGGGCAAAAGCTCTGTTGTAGGTGACAGAAGAGGTGGTAATGTTTTGCGTACGATTGGTAGTAGCGTAATTTGATTTGGCATACTTGCTAGAAGTTAAGTTTACGTTGGCTATAAAGTTTCCACTTCTTTTTGCGATAGTAGTATGTTGCCAAGCCAAGCTAAATTGTGTAGATGCTTTTTCTGAATTGTCAAATCCATTTTTCACTTTACTTAAACCCAAATCCATCGTACCTCGGTACTTGTATTTTTTTATATAGGTAGCATCTGTATTTAACAACCAACTTCCATTGGCGTATAGATCACCAACAGCTTGAATGCCGAGATAATCGTTTACTGCCCAGTAATAACCTCCATGAGAAAGATACAATCCTCTGCTTTGGTTTTCTCCAAACGTGGGCACAATTATTCCAGACTTCTTCTTATCTGTGATAGGGAAAAAGCCTAGCCAAAATCCAATAGGAGTTGGAATGTCTTCAAACACCATATTGAAAGGACCGCAAAATGCTCTGTCTCCAGGTATTACTTTTAATCTTCTGGCGGTTATTTTAAAGTGAGGGTGTTTTAGATTACAGGTAGTATAAATTCCATTTTTTAGATAGATGGCATCTTCCGTTCGTTTGGACGTATCGCCTTGCAAAAAACCTTCACCTTGCTTGGTCTCAATGCCATGTATAATCCCTTTCTTAGATTGCATATTATACTTCATTGAATCTGTCACATACGTATCTTCTCCTTGCTTCCAAACTGGTTTTCCTCTGTATCTTCCTGAAGTATCAACGGCTCCCCTTGCAGTGATTATATTTTTATCCCACTGTATTTCTATTTGTTCTGCATCGAGCTGCATGTCTTGGTACTTAATCTGCGCTTTTCCATAGAGATAGGCTTTTTTGTTTGGCGCATCCATCATTATCGAATCTTCGGCATGATAGAATATAGTGCCCTCAATGTCTCCTTTTTCATTTTTTATCTGGAGACTGTCCATGCCTTTTGTATTGGGTTTTACAAGGCTATCCGATTTTGCTGATATACTGTCTCTATTGTTGGAAACAGAAATGCTATCGCCCGCAGCACTCTTTAAAGAATCTTTAGTGTTTGTTTGAGCTAAAAGGTTGAACGAAACCAAACACAATCCCAATAATAGAACAAAAGATAAAATATGTGATAAATTCTTCAGAAGTATAATTTTTTTTAGCAACTTGGGGGCAAATTTATGGTATTAAGTTATAAAATAGTATAAAACCAACATTAAACTTTCGTTTTTATTTTATAATGTTGATTTAATCGTTCTATAGACTTATTTTGAATAAAAAGACTCGAAATAAAATAAAGAATCTTAACGCTGTTTCCTCTTTTTACAATTATTGTGCTAGGCATTTTTAAATGTATATAAAAAGTCGAAATAGGAATTAAATAAAAATTGTATATTTATAGGTGAAAATAGCTTATCGAAGTGAAAATCTTATCTAAGGAAACAAAAATCGGAGTAATGGCACTTGTATCTGGAGTGCTACTTTATCTGGGATTCAATTATTTAAAGGGAATGGATTTCTTTTCTCCCATAAAAACATATTACGTTTGGTACGACGATATAGACGGTTTGACGGTATCCAACTCTGTGGTAATAAATGGATTTTCTGTAGGTCGTGTAAATAAAATAGTACTTGACCAAGCCAATGGAAATAAGATCAAGGTAGAGCTACAAGTAGACAAGGATATTGTTTTAGGCGATTCTACCAAAGCAGTGCTTTCCAGTTTGGATTTATTAGGGGGGAAAAGTATCGTACTTCAATTAGGGAATAATTCTAAAAAATACGAATCCGATGCTACGATTATTGGTATTAAAGAAAAAGGGTTCATAAAAGTGCTGGGCGACAAAGCCACCCCTATTCTATCGGATCTCGATTCTACTATTTTGAAAATCAATACGCTACTCGGAGATGAAACCAATAATAACGTTAAGAAAATGCTTCATAATCTGGTGATGGCTTCGGAGAGTATGAAATTGTTGATGGCTGAAAATAGACAAAATATCAGTGGTATTACTGGCAATGTAAACACGCTATCTGCTTCACTGCTTGAAACAGAAAAAAGTTTAAAACCAATTTTGGCAAAATTCAATAGCATTGCAGATTCCTTAAACGATATGGAATTGAAACGTGTAGTAAACAATGCTAATACAGCTATGGTAAACCTTGCTTCAATTACTGATAAAATAAACAAAGGAGAAGGTTCTTTAGGAGCGATGATCAACGATAGGAAGACTGTTGATAACCTTAATAAAACCTTAACAGATATTGATTTCCTTGTAGTAGATTTTAAAAATAATCCTAAAAATTATTTATCACCTTTGGGCAGAAGTTCTAAAAAAATAAAGAAACAACTGTTCGCAGATTCTACCGCTACTCAAAAATAAATTCTTTGAAAATATATACCAAATCAGGCGATCAAGGCGAAACTTCTCTTTACGGAGGAAAACGGGTTTCTAAAGCAGATATTCGAATAGAATCTTATGGAACAGTAGACGAGTTGAATTCCTACATGGGACTATTGGGCGATTTGGAAGTGAATAAAGGACGCAAATTACTTTTAAAGGAAATACAAGACCGTTTATTTACAATAGGTGCCGCGCTTGCAGCCGATCCTGATAAACCTAAATTGAAAAAACCAGATTTGCTGGAATCGGATGTTGAATTGCTGGAAAGAGAAATTGATTTGATGCAAGAACAGCTTCCCGAAATGAAATCCTTTATTTTGCCTGGAGGTCACCAGCACGTTTCTTTTTGTCATCTTGCCCGAACGGTGTGCCGCAGAGCAGAACGGTTGGTTATATTATTGACGGAAACAGATCCCGTAGAAATTGTTATCATGATGTACCTCAACCGTCTTTCTGATTTCCTTTTCGTACTCTCCCGCAAGATGACAATGGAGTTGGGAGTGGAGGAAATTCCTTGGAAACCTAGGTATTAATTGGTGTTGGAGTGTTAAAGTTGATTTGCTGACGCTTAATTAATTTTCAAGAAAGTGAAAACCTTTAAAACACTTTAAACCTTTAACACAATAATACAATAATACAATAAAACCCTAACACAATAAAACTAAAATATGAACACAGAACAATACAGAGAATTAAAGAGCCGTGTGGTGGCGCTGGGGAGGTATCTTTGACTACGATACCAAAGTAGCCCAGATAAAAGAAGAACAAAAGAAAACAACCGAAGCCAATTTTTGGAACGACCCCAAAGGTGCGGAGGTAATTCTTAAAAATATAAAATCCCAAAAAATATGGACAGACAGTTTTGAAAACTGTGACAAACTGTTCAACGATTTCGAAACTCTTTTTGAATTTTACCAAGCAGGTGATGTGTCTGAAGAAGAAATCGAAGCGGATTATAAAAAAGCGGAAGAAGCGATAGAGGCACTAGAGTTTAAAAGAATGCTTTCCAACGAGGAAGATATTCTTAGTGCTATGATCGATATAAATCCAGGCGCAGGCGGAACAGAAAGTTGTGACTGGGCAGCGATGCTGATGCGTATGTACATCATGTGGGCAGAACAAAATAATTTTAAAGTAAGAGAAGTAAATTATCAAGCGGGTGAAGTGACAGGAATAAAATCGGTTACGCTGGAGATTGAAGGCGATTTTGCTTACGGTTATTTGAAATCAGAAATAGGCGTACACCGTTTGGTGCGCGTATCTCCTTTCGATTCAGGGGGAAGAAGACATACTTCTTTTGCTTCGGTGTTTGCCTATCCCGTAGTGGACGATACAATTAATATTGAAGTAAATCCTGCAGATATAGACTGGGACACTTTTCGTTCGGGTGGGGCAGGAGGGCAGAACGTGAATAAGGTAGAGACCGCAGTACGTCTACATCATAAACCGTCTGGTTTGATTATTGAATGTCAGCAGGAACGCTCGCAGATCATGAACAAAGAGAAGGCGATCAAAATGCTTAAATCTCGTTTGTATCAGATTGAAATTGACAAGAAAAACGAAGCACGTGCAGTGGTAGAAAGTTCTAAAAAAAGAATCGACTTTGGTTCTCAGATTCGTAACTATGTTTTACATCCTTATAAACTTGTGAAAGACCTGCGCACTGGCATAGAGCGTACTGATCCACAAAATGTATTGGATGGAGATTTGAATGAATTTATTAAGGGGTATTTGATGGAAGCTTAGGTGAAATAGTTTTATCTGCTGCCGAGACGCCAGTAAATAAAACTATTTTTACCAACATTACCCTATTAAATTACTGTCGGACGGTTGTTCTCTTCCAATTAGAAATGTCGGACAGTATAACAGTATAGCTCAGCCCTTGTTGGCGGAGATGCTAACAAGTTTCTTAAGCATACATTTCCGCTTGCTGCTCTTTTACTCTTTCGCTTTCTACGTATTCTTCGTAGCTCATTGATTTGTCGATGATGCCTTTTGGAGTAAGTTCGATAATGCGGTTGGCTACCGTGTTGATGAATTCATAATCATGTGAGTAGAATAAAACTGTTCCTTGGAAATCTTTGATGCCATTATTCAAAGACGTAATAGATTCCAAATCTAAGTGGTTGGTAGGATCGTCGAATACTAGAGAGTTGGCGCCTGCCATCATCATTTTGGAAAGCATACAACGTACTTTTTCTCCACCTGAAAGTACAGTAGATTTTTTCAAAGATTCTTCCCCACTGAAAAGCATTCTTCCTAAAAATCCACGGATAAAACTTTCGTCTTTTTCTTCTGAATACTGACGCAGCCAGTCTACTAAATTTAATTCTCCATCGCTGAAAAATTTAGAATTCTCTCTTGGGAAATAAGAATTGGTAATGGTAACACCCCATTTACTCGTTCCCTTGTCCGCCTTTTGTTCGTCCATGATCACGTCGAAAAATGTTGATATGGCCATTGGTTCTTTGCTTAAAAAAGCTATTTTATCGCCTTTGTTTACTGAGAAAGTGACGTTCTTAAACATTTTTACACCGTCACGACTTCCTTCAAGATTTTCTACCGAAAGTATTTGATCTCCCACTTCACGCGTTGCTTTAAACATAATCGCAGGGTATTTACGGGAAGAAGGTTTAATGTCTTCAATAGTCAATTTTTCTAATAAGCGTGCTCTCGAAGTAGCTTGTTTAGACTTGGAAGCATTTGCGCTGAAACGGCGAATGAAGTCCTGAAGTTCGGTTCTTTTATCTTCCGTTTTTTTATTGGAATCTGTACGTTGTTTCAAGGCCAATTGGCTGGAATGGTACCAGAAGCTATAGTTTCCAGCAAATAATTGTAATTTACTAAAGTCAATATCGGCTACGTGTGTGCATACCTCGTCCAAAAAGTGACGATCGTGGGAAACAACGATAACTGTGTTTTTAAAATCGGCTAAGAAATTTTCCAACCAACGTACAGAATCAATGTCTAAGTTATTGGTAGGTTCGTCCAATAAAAGAATGTCGGGATTTCCGAAAAGTGCCTGCGCCAGCAATACCCTAACCTTTTCGCTTGGGTCGAGGTCTTTCATGGTAAGGTAATGTTTGTCTTCTTTTACGCCCAATCCACTTAGCAATTCAGCCGCTTCTGATTCTGAGTTCCAGCCGTCCATTTCTGCGAACTCGCCTTCTAGTTCTGAAGCCTTTAAACCGTCTGCATCAGAGAAATCAGGTTTCATATAGATGGCATCTTTTTCCTGCATTACCTGAAACAGTTTTTTATGTCCCATTATAACAGTTTGAAGTACTTGCGTTTCATCAAACTCAAATTGATTTTGTTTGAGGACAGCAAGACGCTCTCCAGGAGTAATACTTACACGTCCTGTAGTAGGATCAATTTCTCCAGAAAGGATTTTCAGAAAAGTAGATTTTCCCGCACCGTTCGCACCTATAAGGCCGTAACAGTTCCCTGGATTAAATTTTACGTTTACGTCTTCAAAAAGAACCCTTTTGCCGTAGCGAAGGGATATATTGTCTGCACTGATCATATCTATTCAATTAAAGTGCAAAAGTACGATTTTTTAGGCTTTGAAACAAAGAGAAAATTGTAGCACCAAATAAGCTGGGAAATTTTGTGATGTATGTTCGGGTGGTAAATAGGGGAGTTTCGTTGTGTTTATTATTGTCTCAAAAAATGCTAGGTACTTCGTTGCTTATGTTGAGCTTATTATTGTCTCAAAAATTGCTAACCCAATTTGACAGGCTCAGCCTATCTATTATTTAATTCGTAGCTGCAAGCAACGAATAGTGGTTATTGCCTTTTTTCGTTAAAACGAATGTTCGTACTGTTTTGTATCAGGTTTCCGTGGAAACTTATGCTGAAACACGCAACTATCATTTTTGGAAAAGAAATCCATTACCTATTATCTTATATACTCCTGATGTGATTTATCAAAAACTCAATTACATTCATAATAATCCTGTTCAGGGAAATTGGATGTTATCTAAATCACCTATCGATTATAAATACTCTTCAGCAAGATTTTATGAAACCGGTATAGATGAGTTTGGTTTTCTAACTCATCTAGGAGATAGAAAATAAAGGCTAAGTTTACTGTTGCATAGTAAATGTTTGTTTGTGCGGACACAAATAAAGGCGAAAAAAGTTGAGAAAGATAAAAGAATAATCATAAACGTAGTTTTTATAGTATAATTCTGCATAACGAGTATTAATACTTGAAAATAGGAACAGTTTGCTGCACATCATAAATTTTCACCTTCATCACCGCATCTTTATATACTACAGGATAATCCGAAAGCCAATCTTTTTTGTCACAGTTGTCTTTTATTAAATCACAATCGTATACTACTATTAAATCCAGTTGTTGTTGTTTGATTTCTGAGCGTTGTTCTGTTGTAGGTTTTCCTGTCCAAATTTCGCCAAAGTACTTCCCATCTCCTTCAAAACAGGCGAGTGAGAGATAATCGTAAAGTTCTTTGCTGTCGTAAAAAGTAGCAATTTTTTTGCCTTTTAAAATTCCAGAATCTGCCAAATGTTTCGCTTGACAAATTTCGTGGTGTGGACCTTCGTAAGTTCTTAATCCATAATGGAGTTCGTCTAATGGATTTTTCAACATACAGAGGAATACAAAAAAGAAGACAAACTGTTGGATTCTAAAAGTAGTGATTTTTTTAGGAATAGCTTTGCATAGAATTTCTAAATAGCCAAACACGGCCATATATATGGCAACCTGGCCTATTATCAAATAACGCTCCATGATAAAAACTAAAAAATAGCCAAACCAGTTTAGTATAAAAACGAAAAAGAGCAATAAACTTATTTTCCATTGTCGGTCACGTTTTTGAAAAATACCTAGAAAAGGAAATACTAAAATGGCCAGCCAGAGATAGGAAAGGTAGCGGAAGTAATAAAGAGTGATTCCAAAATTGTACGTATACTTTTTGATTAGAAATTGATGAATAGACTCCACAGAACTATTATAGGCAGAAGTCCTTTTGATGTAGTAAGGGTCTTCCCACATAAACAGCGATTTCTCAAACGGTGGAGCTTGTAAAGAAATTATTTCTTTGGAAAGTAGAGAATTATTAACAGAAGCAGAAGACGATAAAGTGTAAAATCCATAATGCAATTTCAGACAACTTGCCCAAATGAATAATCCTGAAAACACTACTAGTAGCAGAATGAAAAGCTGTTTACCCGCTATTTTCTTTTTCAGGATAAAAAAGAGATAAATGAGGTAAAGTCCCAAAATGCCAAGACATAAGAAAAGTAAAAAAGTCTTGCTGAAATAGCAAAGTAGAATAGACAATGCCAGAAGAAAACTTTGTTTAGAATAGAAGCGATAACGAATTAAGAGTTTGAGAAAAAGAAGGAAACAGGAGAGGGAGAGAAAGTCTGGAGTGCCTATAGAAAAAGCGAGTTGCACGACAAGTGCAATCAAGAGTAACATCAATAGAAACCGGCTGAACGATTGGTATACTACCAATCGAACCCAAAAGAAAAGTTGATAATATATAGTTAGGGCTACTGCTATATTGACAAGTCGAAATACGCCGATGGGATTTTCTTTCAATTTAGGAGCCAAGGCCATAAGCCAACATATCAATGGTGACCAGTAAGAATTAAATGCTTGAGTGAAATTAAAGTCTTGATAATGTTTTGCGACAGAAAAATAGGCTACTAAATCGCCGTTAAGATTATTGTGTATTTTAGAATAAAAAACGAGAAACAGAAAAATTAGCACTATTCCCGGCACCCAATACCACCAGTTTTTCCTTGAAAACTTTTTTTTAACCCAATCAAAAATTTCCATAGAACTTTCCACTTAAAAATCTCCTACTTTCCTTTTTTTCTTTTTACTTCTTATTTTAAACTTTAAATTTCCACCCTCTTAAAACTTTCTTAACTCTTCAATCACTCTGTGAATAGGCAATCCCATAACATTGAAAAAAGAGCCTTCTATTTTTTCAATACCAATATAACCAATATACTCTTGTATTCCATACGAACCAGCCTTGTCAAAAGGTTTGTGTGTATCTACATAATATTCGATGTCGGATTGCGCTAGTGGAAGAAAATAAACGTTGGTGAGGTCGGAAAATAAAATTTGTTTGTTTGTAGAAGTTAGCGAAACACCTGTTACGACTTCGTGCATTTTTCCAGATAATTTTTGGAGCATTAAAATAGCTTCGTCTCTATTGGCCGGTTTATTGAGTATCTCACCTTCTATAATCACAACGGTGTCGGCAGTGATGAGTACTTCATTTTCCTTTAACTCTGAGATAAAAGCTTGCGCTTTTTTGTTGGCGAGAAATACAGGTACTTCGCTTTTAGGTAGCGTAGGAGAGAAGTCTTCGTTGGTATCTTTGGCTCTACTTTCAAACGTTATTCCTGCGTCTTTAAGTATTTGTCTACGTCTTGGAGATTGTGAAGCTAATATGATTTTGTACATCTGAAAAATGTATTGTTATTTTTTTGGGTTAACCCAAGGCGTAGAAGAGGTCGTTTTTTTTATGATAAAAGGAATATAAACGGTCATTTTATAAGACAGTATATTATCGTTTTTATTTCGATCTCCCCATAATGCTACATTATCAATATGATTGCTCATGGTATTATAAAATCCAGCTTGCATACCCACACCAAATCCTGGTTTTGAGACATAAAGAGCTCCAATACCATGAGGTAAAAAAACACAGATATTAGAATAGGTTTCGTTGGGAGGCCTTGTAGTTAGATCGTCTAATAAATGTTTGTTGTCGCTGCTTCTGGGGTCAAATCTTAAAATTCCGATACCTTGATAGAGGTATACAATTAGATTATGTTTCTTATAAAGGTTTATATGCACATCATAATTTAAGGCAAACATTCGTATACGTGCATATTTATTAGGTGTTGGCTGTGGATTAGAACCGTCGTCGAAGAAGTAATTTGGGTTTTGTGCAATGGCACTTCCCATCATGAGGTTTAAATGACCGTTAAGTCTTTTTTTCTTATTAAATAAAATACCAACGTGGATACCGTTTGCCCACTGGTTATAACTGTGGCTTAAATCGCCTTTGTAGGAATTTGTACTAAAGCCGATTTCCACAAATCGATTAGGAATGGTCGTTTGCGAAAAAGCTGTAAACGCAGAAAATACGAAAATCAGTACAATAAACTTAATTTTATGGGGCATTGTCTGGTATTTATGTTTCAACGAAGTAGTTGTGAAATAAGTATATTATAACTAAAAAGCCTAAACATATATTCTGTTTAGGCTTTAAAGGTAACATCCAGGAGGGATGAAAGATTATATTTTAGAAAAATCGTACGTATCTAAATAGGCCGTAGTAAATTTCCCTGATCTAAAGGTTGGATCGTCCATCATTCTAATATGGAAAGGAATGGTGGTTTTAACACCTTCAATTACAAATTCAGACAATGCTCTTTTCATTCTGTCCAATGCCTCGTCTCTTGTAGGAGCGCAAGCGATTACTTTCGCAATCATGGAGTCGTAATTAGGAGGAATTGTGTAGCCATTGTAGCAATGGGTGTCTACACGCACACCGTAACCACCTGGAATATGAAAGTTAGTAATTTTTCCTGGAGAAGGTCTGAAACCATTCTTAGCATCTTCCGCATTGATACGACATTCTATCGCGTGTCTCATTGGGAAGTGACTTTTAGTCGCTACGGGTTCGCCTACAGCGGCAAGAATTTGAGCTTTGATAAGGTCTACTCCAGTTACTTCTTCTGTAATGGTATGTTCTACTTGAATACGAGTATTCATTTCCATAAAGAAGAAGTCACCGTGTTTGTCTACCAAAAATTCGATTGTACCAACACCTTCGTATTTAATGGCTTTAGCACCTTTGACGGCTGCTTCACCCATTTTATTTCTAAGTCTTTCCGTAATAATAGGAGAGGGAGTCTCTTCAATTAATTTTTGATGTCTTCTTTGTATAGAACAATCTCTTTCGGAAAGATGCACTACACGACCTTTCGCATCTCCTAATAATTGGATTTCAATGTGTCTTGGTTCTTCTACAAATTTTTCAAGATATAGTCCATCGTTTCCAAACGCTGCTGCAGATTCTGTTTTGGCATCGTTCCATGCTTTAGCAAATTCAGCATCGCCTTTTACAATTCTCATACCACGTCCGCCGCCGCCAGCAGTAGCTTTGAGTATAACAGGATATTTTATTTTGTTGGCTAGTTTAATGCCTTCTTCTATAGAGTTCAAAAGACCTTCTGAGCCTGGAATAGTAGGTACTCCTGCTTTTTTCATAGTAGCTTTAGCCGAAGCTTTATCTCCCATAGCGTTGATCATCTCCGGGCTGGCACCGATGAATTTTATACCGTAGTCTTTACAGATTTTGGAGAATGAAGCATTTTCTGATAGGAAGCCGTAGCCAGGATGTATAGCATCAGCGTTGGTAATCTCAGCAGCCGAAATGATATTTGGCATACTTAAATAAGACTGTGAACTTGGAGCCGCTCCTATACATACGGCTTCATCAGCAAAACGTACATGAAGACTTTCCTTGTCGGCTAAAGAATAGACAGCAACTGTTTTTATTCCCATCTCTTTGCAAGCACGTATTACGCGCAATGCAATCTCGCCTCTATTGGCTATTAATATTTTCTTAAACACAGACAAACTAATTTTAAATTATGAGTAATGAATTATGAATTTATAAATTTTTAAAAAAGAGGACTTGTTGAAATCATTTTTAATTCAAAATTTAAGATTCAAAATTATACATTATCTATTTTTGTTCAATGATAAATAGAGGTTGGTCAAACTCAACAGGCGTTGCATTTTCTACCAATATTTTTACGATTTTACCTTCAAACTCAGATTCTATTTCGTTGAATAATTTCATTGCTTCGATAATACACAATGCTTTACCTAGAGTGATTTCATCTCCTAAATTCACTAGAGAGGGAGTTTCAGGGCTTGGAGAACGGTAGAAAGTACCGATCATTGGAGATTTGATTATGATTTGTTTACTATTCCCACCAGCTTCTTGTGGTGCTACTGCTGTCGACTGATTTTTCACTGAAACTTCAGTATGCGCTGGTAATGTGGTGTGTTGAATAACTTGTGGAAGTGCCTGCGTAAGTTGTGTGATTGCAGCAGCAGTGGCATTTCTTTTTACGTTAATTTTAAATTCCTCAGTTTCAATGTTAACTTCTGCTAAGCCCGAATTTGCTATAAAGTCAAGTAATTCTTGAATTTCTTTTGGTTTCATCATTTCTTTTTTCACAAGTTTAAAATTTTATCCTACTATTTCTCGGTTATCTTTTTAAGAAGCAAAAGAGAGTACTAATTTACAAATAAATTGAAATTATTAATGGAAATGTTAATTATTTAGGGTCGTAAGCCCATTTTAAATAGATCGATCCCCAAGTAAATCCACCTCCAAAAGCAGCCATTATAATGTTGTCTCCTTTCTTAAAGCTTTTTTCATAATCCCAAAGCAAAAGAGGAATTGTACCATTGGTCGTATTTCCATATCTGGAAATATTCATCAATACTTTCTCACTTCCTATTTGTAATCGGTCAGAAGTAGCTTCAATAATTCGTTTGTTTGCTTGATGAGGCACTAACCAATTTAAGTCATTGGCTGTTAATTTATTGCGTTCAAGTATCTCTACTGATACTTGAGACATATTAGAGACCGCGTGTTTGAATACGGTAGCCCCTTCCTGATAAGCATAGTGCTCATTGTTTGTTACCGTTTCAATAGTAGCTGGTCTGCGGCTTCCTCCAGCTTTTTGACCGAGAAAAAGTGCTCCCGATCCATCTGTACGAAGTATGCTGTCTATAATGCCATTATCTTCGATATTAGGTTCTAATAATACAGCTGCAGCTCCGTCGCCAAAGATGATACAAGTAGTACGGTCTTTGTAATTGATAATGGAAGACATTTTATCACCACCCACTACTATTACTTTTTTGTACTTACCCGTTTCAATAAATTGACTACCCGTAACTAATCCAAAAAGAAAGCCTGAGCAAGCGGCGTTCAAGTCGTAGCTAAAAGCATTTTTAAGTCCACACATATCACTAACCAGGTTTCCTGTAGCAGGAAAAACAAAATCTGGAGTGGTAGTGCAAGACACAACCATGTCTATGTCTAATGGATTTGTATTGGTTTTAGCAAGGAGTTCTTTGATGGCTATTTCCATCATGTGCGAAGTTCCTTTGCCCTCGCCTTTTAAAATATGTCTTTCTTTAATTCCAGTTCTGGTCATTATCCAGTCGTCGGAGGTTTCTACTAATACTTCAAGTTCTTTGTTTGAAAGAATATAATCGGGTACGTGACCACCTACCCCTGTTATTGCAGCTCTGATTTTACTCATTTACTTTTACTTGTATGCGTTTTTTATCTTTTGGGTAATGTCAGATTCTACCAATTGTCGAGCTTGGCCAAGCATATTTTTTATGGCTATTTGCGAAGAAACACCATGCCCAATCATTACATTTCCATTTACTCCTAAGATTGGACTTCCTCCAACTGTTTCGTAATTAAACATATCAAAAAATGAGTCCTTAAAACCTCTGGAATGAACAAGATTGTGGAATTGTTCACCCATTTTCAGGATAACGTTCCCTGTAAAGCCGTCTGTAACAATTACATCTGCTTTATTATTGAAAACATCAGATCCTTCGACATTGCCTATGAAGTTGATGTTTTTATTGAGTTTTAGCATTTGATGAGCGGGAACAGTTAAAAGTGTTCCTTTTGTATCTTCTTCTCCAAGATTCATCAACGCTACTTTAGGATCGGTAACTCCAAAAATATGTTGAGAATAAAGCGACCCTAAGGTTGCAAATTGAGAAAGTACGTCAGGTTTACAATCCGCATTCGCTCCTACATCTACTAATACACCAAATTTGCCTGATTGTTGTGGAATAAAACCTGCTATGCAAGGTCTGATAACACCTTCTATGGCTTTGATGCTAAAAAGGGAACCTACCAGCATAGCACCAGTATTCCCTGCGCTACAAAAGGCATCTACTTCCCCAGCTTTTAAAAGGGCAAACCCAACTACTATACTAGAGTTAGGTTTTTGGGAAATAGCTTTAGTGGGATGTTCTCCCATTTCTATTACCTCCTCACAGTGGATAATAGAAAATAAGTCAAAACTAACATCCGCTTGTTCCAAATGGGATTTTATGACATCCTCTTTGCCCAACAAGACGATATGAACGTCTTTTGGGAAAGATTTTAGAGCCAATATTGCACCATCTATGATGGATTTGGGAGCAAAATCGCCTCCCATTGCATCCAATGCAATTTTCATAAGATTACTCAGCTAATTCTTTTTCTAAAAGTACTTTACCGTTGAAGTATAATTTACCTTCAAACCAATATGCACGGTGTGGTAAATGTGCTTCGCCTGTAGTAGGACAAACAGAAATATTCGCAGCGGTTGCTTTGTAGTGAGTTCTTCTTTTATTTCTTCTCTGTTTGGAAATTTTACTTTTAGGATGTGCCATCTTGCTTCTTTATTTTAATTTATTTTTTAAATTCTTAAGTGCATTCCAACGAGGGTCTATAGCCTCATTTTCATCACTTTGCTTATTATCTTTAATACTGTCTTCTGATCGATAAACTAATTTTGTTTCATTCTCATCTTCCGTCTCTTCTTTCTCTTGAAATTTAGGATGAAGTTTTTTCATGGGAATCGAAAGCCCTATGAATTCATACATATATTGACCTAGATTAAGTTTTTGTAAATCTCTCGGAATGATAATTACATCTTCCGAAACTTCTATAAACTCATCACCAAACTTGAATACCAAATTTTGATGCGTGTCAATTTCATAATTAAACGGCTCAAGACTTCTGTCACATATAAGTTCTAACGAACCTTTTATGATAAACTCTGATAAAATCATTCGTTCTGATTTATCAAGAATTACCTGTACTTTCAGATTTCCTTTTTCTTGAAAACTGTCTTCAAATGATGCAAAGAACAAATCTTTTAATTCGTAGTTGAAAGTCTGCTTACCTTCGTTAAGCCTGAAAATTTCAACATCAAATTCTTTCAAACTCTTCATACAAATCGTTTTTCACTTTTGCAGTTTCATACAAAAGAACCGCAAAATTAGTGCTTTTTAGCATTTAATAAAATTATTTTGTGAAATAAAAGGTTGTTTTTATTCACGAACTACGATTTAGGAGGAATGTAAATGAATAAATTGCTGAATATTAATTAGTTAATCTTTTTTATTCAATACTTCTAATATCTTATTTTCGCTAATAGGTTTTACTAGATACTCTTTTACATGATTATTGCGATTTGCTTTTGCTACATCTCGCTCATCTATTGATGAAGTAACAAGGTATATATTAATGTCTTTTGTTAGTTCGTCTTCTAATGCAGAAAATTCCTCTAGAAATTGCCATCCATCCATAATAGGCATATTGATATCAAGAAAAATAAAGCTAGGTATTGTGTCAGGACTTTTTAGAGTGTCCTTTAGGTAATCAAATCCTTTTTTTCCGTTTGGGAATACGAGTACTGTACTAGCAGGATTACTAATTTCTAGTTGCTTGCAAAAAATGAATTGGTATATTTCATCGTCGTCAATCAAACATATTACTGATTTATTTGTCCCCATAATAGTTAATGGTTATTATTTGTAATGAGTACCTAAAAAAACTAACAAGATGTAAAAAGGATGATTTTACACCAGTATTTCATTAAATAATTAAATATAAAATGTTCTAAATTAACATTTCAGGTATTTCTCCCTCTATTACTAGTTTACCTTCGGTGGATTCCTGAATTTCTTCAATAGAAACTCCTGGTGCTCTTTCTAAAAGTTTAAAACCTCCCTCTGGCAAAATTTCCAATACAGCCATATCGGTCACTATTTTTTTGATACAATTC
>JAYTHK010000165.1:0-5121 GCA_043732665.1 Cytophagales bacterium
GTTCAATTTTTTTATTTTCTTTTTTTATCGAATCTTGTTATTTTATATTGACCAACTACGTTTACGTAATCCGGCACTTTTAAACAATTATATTCCTTAACTATGGCTGCCTCTTCCATCAAATCTTTCAGAATCATGCCTTCTTGAATTAGTTTTTGTATTTCTTTAACCCTTTCAATTTTTACAGGTATTAAGCTGCTATCATTTGTATAACTGAACCACATTATTTTTTTTTCTGTATCTGTTTTTTGAAGTCTAGCAGTACCTTTTATGGTTTTTATGCTATTAAGATCCTGGTCCTTTAATGAAACCGTATAGTTTTGGGGATCTTTCGTCAAACAGCATTTAAATTCTGTCCATCGCCTATCTTTTTTTTTTGTGGATAAGGTAGGGCTTTGTTTAAAATCAGTTAACCATGTAGAATAACAGAATTCTCTTCCACAAGGGCCAATGCCACCTAAACGACTGGCTTCCTCTAACACACTAATCTGACGCATTACTATTTTTACACAAAACGTTTTAGCAAGTACAAGAATGAATTCCCGAAAATCTACTCTGCGGTCAGCCGTATAATAAAATGTCGCTTTGGTTTGATCCCCTTGATAATCAACATCACATATTTTCATCTTTAAGTTCAACCCTTTAGCTAAAACACGTGATTTATACATTGTTTCAGATTCTAAACTTTTGGCTATTTCCCATTTTTCAATATCCCGTGGTGTTGCTTTTCGATGGATATTTTTGACCACGTCTTCTGGCCGAACAGCATACTTTTTTAGTTGTAAACGAACTAATTCTCCATTTAGTGAAACATGGCCTATATCATAGCCTCCATTGGTTGAAACAACCACTATATCTGCTTTTTTGAGGTGAATTTTTTCAGGATTTAGATAAAAATCTTTACGTCCCCCTTTAAATTTTATTTCGATAATATTAAATGTTTGATAATTGGATGGCATAGGTATGTCGGCAAGCCAATCATATACATTTAATTGACTACCTCCATCAGTAATATAGGATACATTATTTCTATATTCTGAAGGAGAATCCTCGTCTATTGCACAACTTTCGTCTTTCATATTTGCCAATTATTAGCTTGTTCCTTTTGCGGAGCATATTAAATTTATCTTTTTACCCGAAAAATAATTCACCCTTTCTCCATTATTTTAATACACGGGCTCAACAATTATCTCAGTTAAAACCGAATTGGCAATAAAACATTCTTGGTGGGCACGGTGGTGCATTTCATCTATTATTGTTTTATCCGGTATGTTATCTCCTTTAAAGGTGATATTCGGCCTTAGGTACACCGTTGTTACCGCCATTCTGGATTTTTCATTTTTGCCCAGTATGGCTACTGCATTATCTTCATACATTGCTACAGTATATTTTTTCATGGAAGCGATAGCGAGAAATGTGAGCATGTGACAACTTGCCAATGATGCGACAAAGGCTTCTTCCGGGTTTACCAACTCTGACCTACCCAGATAATCGGGGGCAGCAGAAGCTTTTATTAAGGTTCCTCCTTCAAATTTCCACAAGTGGCTGCGGTCATACGTTTTGTAAGAGAAATCTCCTCCGTCATTTTCCCACCTTAAATAAACTTTATGTTCCGGCATGCTTTTTGATATTTTTATTTTTTTATACTATTTTATTTTTTTCACAAGAACTTAAGATGAACAGGAAACGATATAATTTTTCTTCTCTGTAGGCGTTGGTTTTGAATAAGACTCATATTCCGAATGTTCGGCAAATGGCGAATACAAAATTTCTAACCAATTTTTTAATTTTTCCTTTCCTCCTCTTTGCACATCCTCGATTACTTCCTGAGCGATATAGTTTCTTAATACATACTTTGGATTTACACTTTTCATTTCCACCGATCGTTTCAAGTCATCAGATAATTCTCTTTTCAGTCTTTGGTCATAAAGGGAAAGCCATAAGATAAGTCCGTCACTTTTTTCATAGTAGTTCCAAAGTTCAGAAAGTGAATCAACCTGATTAATTTTATAGTTACTCAATTGTCTGAAGAAGTAGGTATAATCTATTGCAAGGTTAGACAGCGTTTGTAAAAGAGAAACGAATAATTGATAGTCTTCCGATTCCAGCGTAGTAAGCCCGATTTTACGCTGACAAAGTTTTTGATAATGGGTGTGAAATAATTCCGAAAACGTATTAAGCAAATTGCTTAAACTTGCTTCGGAGAGATAATCACTAAAACAAAGTAATAATTTTTCCAGGTTCCACGCGGCAACGGAAGGCTGGTTATCATAAGCGTATCTGCCTTCATGATCAGAGTGATTGCACACATGAGATAAGGCTGTATCTTCCAAAAACCCAAAAGGCCCATAATCAATAGTAATTCCCATGATAGACATATTATCTGTATTCATCACTCCGTGACAGAATCCTACGGTTTGCCAATGTGCCATGAGCATGGCAGTTTTATCTATAATTTGCCCAAGCATTTCCTCAACCGAAACCCCTTCAAAAAAAGTATGACGAGTGTATTCAATCAAATCGTTTAATACATCTTTACGATTAAAATGATAGCACATTTCAAAATGCCCGAAGCGGATATTCGTAGGAAAAACTCTCGCAATAATGGCCGCATTTTCTGTTATTTCCCGATAAACTTTATCTTCACCAATAATAATAGCCAAAACTCTTGAAGTAGGGATTTTTAGGCCATGCATAGCTTCTGAGCAAAGATATTCTCTTACCGATGAACGAATGACGGCTTTGCCATCTCCCATTCTGGAAAAAGGAGTTTTGCCTGATCCTTTAGTCTGGATTTCCAATCGCCTTCCATCTGAAGTCAAAATTTCCCCTAAAGAAATTGCCCTGCCATCACCTAACTGTCCAGCAAAGACACCAAATTGATGCCCGGCATAGCGTGTCGCAACGGTTTGATCATTACTAAGCCTAATTTCTCCATTTAGCCACTTTTTCAAAACAGGATGACCAAGTGATTCAAGCCCAAGTTCTTTTTCTAACTCCGTTACATGAATAAGTATAGGCTCCTTTAATGGGGTTGGCGCACTATCTTCATGTAGAAATAGAGGAAGATTTTGAAAAGAATTATCAAATTTAATATCAACGTCAGTCATGATTCTTGTTTATTTCACTAATTATTTTGTTGTTTGTTAAAAAATATTTTTCATTCCTTACACTTCTAACTTCACAATTTCGATAGCATCAACAGGGCATCCCGCCTCTGCGAGCAGATTTACTTTAAGGTCTTTTTCATTCAGTTCTACTGCTTTAAGTTCCCATATATTGGTTTTCTTATTGTAAACAGCACGAATAAGATCTATTTTTCCGTCCTCTGCCTCTATCCAAAAACCAGGTGCTTCGGCAGCACAATTATGTGTGCATATACAGGTCTCCCTATCCAATGATATTTTATATTTTCCCATCATTAATTAAAAATTATTTTCACTTAACTTCGGTTTCCCATGAATGCTAAATGATTCTATTTTTTGAATTCACCCTAAAATAATTTAATGCTCCTCCCGATAAAATAATTTTAATTTGACGCTGGCTAAGGTCATGTTTTAAGAAATATTTATTTTTTTTTGTTTTATTAATCGCAAAAAAAGGGGTTCCTTCCTCGAAGCTTTTTCTTATGTTTTCAAGTCTTATGAATTCATTTACATCAATAGTATCGTAATCTTCTTTATTCAAAAACTCACACGGCACTATACCAAAATTGACCATGTTTTGCCAGCCGATCCTTGCATAACTTTTTGCAATAACTGCAATCTGTCCCAAATATCTTGGTGCAATTGCCGCATGTTCCCGGCTCGAACCCTGAGCATAATTTTCGCCTGCAACTACTATATGCCCGCCAAATTCTTCTTTTGTCGCAAGTGCTTTGGAATAGTAATTTTTATCTATAACGACGTAACACGATTTACTTATTTCGGGAATATTACTTCTGAAAGAAAGCGAATGAACACCTGCTTTTAATATTTCGTCTGTTGAAATATTGTCATTTAGTTTAAGTAATACCGGTACGCTGCACTCATTTATCAACTCGGTAAATCCAGGTAGCAATTTTATATTAGGGCCTTTTTCTAATACAAGGTGAGCTCTATTGAGTGGGGGAGGAAGTAGTAAGTTTTTGTTTATAATTTGTTTTTTAAGTTCTATAAATTGTGGGTAATTCATTTTGTAAATCTTTTCTAAATCTCTGGGGTCGGTAATCTTTCCTGTTAATGCAGAAGCAGCCGCAGTTTCCGGACTGCATAAATAAACAAGATCGCCAGCTGTTCCCGAGCGCCCCGGAAAATTACGAGGCATCGTTCTTAAACTTATTTTGTTTGTTGCCGGGGCTTGCCCCATACCTATACAACCAAGGCAACCTGCCTGGTGAAATCTACCTCCTGATTTTATCATGGATGCAAACGAAGATGTAGAAATAAGGTTTTCTATAATTTGTCTTGACGTAGGATTTATATCTAAAGAAACGTCCTGATGAATTAATTTACCTTTAAGTATTTCTCCTACAATCCAGAAGTCTCTGAATCCGGGGTTGGCAGAAGAGCCTACTACGGCTTGTCCTATAGGTTTCCCTTCTACCTCTCTTACTTTTACTACATTTCCAGGACTACTTGGGCATGCTATCATAGGTTCCAATTCGGATAAATTAATTGCATCATAAAGGTCATATTTTGCTTCTTCATCTGCTTTTAACTCTCTCCAATCCTGTTCCCGCTCTTGTTGTCGTAGAAATTTCAGTACCTGGTCATCTGATGGAAAAACGGTAGTGGTTGCTCCCAACTCAGTACCCATATTTGCGATTACATGCCTGTCCATTGCACTAAGTTCTTTGAGCCCCTCACCGTAATACTCTACTATCATACCTTTACATCCATGGACATCATACTTTCTTAGCATTTCAAGTATCACATCTTTTGCACTTACCCAATCAGGCAGTTTTCCTGTTAAGTTTACACCAAGAATTTTCGGCATTTTAAAATACAAAGGTTCTCCTGCAATAGCGAAAGTAACATCGAGTCCACCTGCTCCAAGCGCTAACATTCCTAAAGCTCCGGCGGCAGGGGTATGGCTATCTGAGCCTACGAGAGTTTTTCCAGGAATCCCAATTCTTTCCAT
>JAYTHK010000166.1:0-15449 GCA_043732665.1 Cytophagales bacterium
ATACCAATCTTTAGTGGATGCGCATTCAAAAAATTTTCTCAGCGCATAGTCCGCGTATCCTATACTTTCGTGGATTTCCAAATTCCCTTTTGGGAATAAGCCTTTATATTTTTCTGGTATGCTGTACGGTTGATGAGAACTTAGCGTAAACACAGTCGCCATAAAAGGTTTTTTAAAACTGGATAGCGTATTACAAAAATAATTAAGATAAGGCTCGTCGTATATGCCCCAATGATCATCAAAATCTTCCTCCTCATTCGGATATTCATCCAACCCATAATACTGTTCTACTCCTGCGTTGATCGAAAACTTATCGAAACCCATAGTTCCATTTCTACCTCCATGAAAAAAGGAAGTTTGATATCCATTTTTAGTTAATAGTTCCGCCAATCCGTGCAGCTCATTACTCTGGTATACGCCTGTAATATAAGATTCATCCATCAAAGAAGGAATCGAAGCGATGATAGAAGGGACAGCCTCTATGGAACTTCTTCCGTTAGCAAAATGATGATCAAAGAATGTGGCTGCACTTGCAAGAGAATCTAAAAATGGAGTAAATCCTTTTTCATTAGTACCAATACCCATATATTCTCTCGAAAAACTTTCCAGAATAATAACTACCACGTTCACTTTTCCATTGGGAAGAGTTGCTCTAGACTTTTTTTGTCTGATAACCGCTTTTGCATCTTCGTCCGTCTGGTAATAAGAAACATTAAGGACTCTTGGAAAACTAAATGTAGTAAAAAAGTTGTAGGGTGTATTCAATACCAAATTTCCCAATACATTTGGTGCAAGCACGAAAGCATGATCTGGTTTAAGCGGTTTGTATTGAAAACCACCACGTATTATGAGTATAGAAAAAAGCAATACAAACGGCAAAATAAGCCATGAGTATACTAATCTTATTTTTTTCGTTTCTTCAATTCTATAGTTCCCATATAACTTCATTAACAAAAATACAAATAGAATTATAATCATTGGAATATACCAATAATGTAACGACAGCTGAGGGCTCTGGCTTACTAAATCGTCTAGTATACCCACCACGTTATAGCCAGTTCTCTTTAACGTAAATTTATAATACGCTACATCTGCCATGTTCATAAGCAACAATGGCGTATTCACTATAAGGAATAATCCTTTTAAAAACTGATACCATTTTTTAGAATCTTGAAAAGAAAAAGGAAGAATACTTAGTAGTATAAATAGAAGATTTGAAGAAAATACGATAGATAGATCGAATCTTATTCCATAAACAAACGCTAGTAAAATAGCACTCACATCTGCACTTTCAAATGATTTTTGATTAAATAAAAAAAACAGTATCCTACAAAAAGTATACAGCAATAATACAAAAGTGATTCTTTTTATTAGATTTAAATATCTTTGAATGGGCATTAAATAAAATTATTTAGCGATTACTTTATATGTTAGTATTGGTGCTTTTTCCTTCCTCCATTAGTTGAGGCAAATCAATGAGATTTTTCAGCAAATCGTTCTTTGCAATTTCCCATATCATCTCATAATCTATTCCAAAATATTAATGCGTAATAATATTTCTTAGATCATACATCTTTCGCCACGGAATATGAGGATAGCGTTCAACCATTTTATCTGGAATATGTTTTGATGCTTCACCTGTAATTTCGAAGTTACGAATCACCGCATCCACTAACATATAATTCTACTTGAACTGAATAAATTGCAACCCAACAATATACTCTTCTATCCTTTCCATTGAAATTAACATATCCTCAAGGTAGAATCCGTACTTTCTATCTTTGGGATTCATACGTACTTAACCTCATTGAGTATAGTTTCTTTTAATTACTCTTTTAATGCTTTTATTGAAACAAGATCAACTTTTCTATTTAATTCTTTTTCAAGGAGTGCCTGAAGATCAAAAAATGCCCAGCCAAGAGGTTTATTTAAAGAGAAAATAATGTCAATATCAGAATTGTCTCTTTGTTCATTACCAGCAAAAGAGCCGAAATATCCAATCTTATCAACATGAAAAACTGTCGATAATGTGGGCTTGAGGGCTTTAATTTTTTCTTCTATGTCTCTCTGCTTCATCATGTAAACAAAGTTAAACTTTTCTATTTAACTTGCCAAATAAGTTGGTACGCAATAACATGTTAAAACAAAGCCGAAACTTGCATTCTACCAATATGAATTACTTGACCAATCCCTGTCTTGCGTCCTTCATAGTGGAAAGACAACTGCAATCCATTCGCAAGTTTTTCCTGCCATACTGCCGTCCAAGTAAAGTTACTTCCTTCTTGCAGTGCATCAAATAATTCATAAGCCACAGGAGAGTTAGGAGAGGTTCCCTTTAAATCTGCAACGATGTTTATATATTTAATGTTCGTAGTGATAGTCCTTCTTGACAATTTATTCATCTTAATTTCTATACCAGTCTCATATAATTTTGTTTTCTCTCCTGAAGAATTTTTGAAAATATTCTGTTTGTTCGTGTAAGCAAATTCTGCAGTAATTCGAAACGAACTTTTAGGCTGAAGGGAAATACTTGGAGATGCCTTCCATCCCTGCACAGTATAATTATTTTCTGCCAAATAATTTGAGCTACTACCTTTTATAAGGCGCGTGCCTGTCAGTTTAAAATTGAATATTTTTTTTGCATTAATTCTATTATTTAACGTAATTTCATTATTCTTTTTATGATCAAACCCTTGAGATAAATATTGCTTCGTTTCCGTATTGGCATAATTAAGATCGACACCATAAGATGGGCTGGTACGATTAAAAAATAATGCCGAGCGTACTGTATTTTGATAGGAGACAAGATTTGTATCAGCGACCTTAGTATAAAAAGGAACGAATCGACTAGCAATACTGTTATCGAGCAATTTTTTATTTACCGTATAAGAAGATACATTTGAAAATTTGGAAATAAATCTTTTCCCCGCAATTTCAGAAGCACGCCAATTGCGGGGGGCTGTGATATCCAATCGGTAATTAAAATTATTTGTATATGCCTTTATATACAAATCGGTAGGCGTAAATGTTTTAATAAATTCACCATTTGGATCGTCGTAAACTTTCACTGCAAACTCATTTAATTGCTGTATCCCATCTCCGTTATAATCTCTCCATACATAGTTTCCTAAGCCAGGCGCTACCGCCACATATACAAATTTTTGCTGCAACTGCCTTCCCGTGGCACTAGTAATTAAAAGTTCTGAACGAACATGTCGGTTAAAAATATTTGCATTCCATTCTCCTCTTCCCATTACCGTTTCTTCATTTTTTGATTTTGTAGGCCCTCTATCGTTATCTTGATAACGATAGGTAAAAGTAGTATTGACTACATGGTTTTTTCCTAACTTGCCACCCACTGCCATATTGGTAGTTTGTGCTTTTGAATTTTCCTGAATCGTTCCAGCATAAGGCTCTTGATCGTACCGAAGAGTATAGTCTATAGAATATTTCAATTTATGTTTGTCGTTATTTCTGATGTAATATTTTTGTTCATCGTAATACATAGTGGTACTTTTCACCTTACCGACCGAGTCAAAGACAACGTTATGATCCATATTAAACATTACTCCAGGAACAAAATAGCTAAAATTATAATATAGGTTTGTATTAAACCTTTTCCAATCTGCCTTTGCAAAATGACGGTTATTATTCATTAAAAATCCAGAACCCAAAAACTGAAATTTTCCAAGTGTTTTATTCAACGTTAAGGTTTGTTGACTTCCATTTACATCACCAATTTTATCCCTTCTGGTAAACAAATAATTAATTCTATTCTTATCGTCTTTCACAAAACCCGTTGAAGCATTTAATATATTGTTATCCCTCAATAAGGTCACGGTCTCACTCCAATCTCTTTCATAATCCGTGCTTCTGAATCGATCTATGGCTGCGAAATTTTTACTATCGTATTCATAATCTAAACCTGCCACCCATTTATAGTTTTTTACAAACAAAATTTTTCTCCCCTTATTTATATATCCCATTTTATAAGCATATCCATTGTCATTCTGAGTATCGTAGTGGGAATAGAGGTTTTGATCGTTCACCGAAAATGCCGATTCTACAAATACCGACTCCATGGCAGAAACATCAACACTTCCTCCTACTGTTATCATTTGTCTTTTTTTGGGAGTAGCAATAATGCGTAGTGGTTCAAAATTTCCATTTAGAAGCCCTACATATTTATAGATACTCCCATTAATAGGAAGTACATCTAAAATATAGCTTCCTTTCCCTAAACCTACTTCAGAAAAACTAACATCACAGATTGCGCTATCTGGACTAGTCGAATAAATATAAACAGGCTGACCTCCTATGATGACTTTTTTATATAAAATTTTATTTGCAGTATATCCTTTACTAGAATCCACTCCAGATATAACAGCTTTGCTCAACGTATCGCCGATACCACTTAAATATTGTTTTTGCGGATCTGTGAGCGTAATCAATAAAGGATTATTCGGGTTGTCTTTCTCTTGATAATAATTAACATACGCATGAACTTTTTTATAATCTTCATAATGACTAAAATTTATAATTGTTCTACTATAATTTTTATCAGAATATTCAAAATCCACTCTAACTCTGGAAAACCGAGTAATTAGTACGCTATTTGTAAATGTTATTTCTGCGGAGTTATAATCTATGACGTAATCAAAATCCCAGCCTCTTTTCAACAACCTTCCATCCAGGTATATTTTTTCTGAATTTGCTAATATGATTATAAACCGTTCTCCATTCGGCCCCTTAAGCCTGTATGGCCCCTGAACGCCCTCCCTAAGCGAATCGGGCTGACCAACACCAAACAACATGGAATTAAATTTCCCTTTTGAGATTGCTATACCTCCACTAGTGTAGGAGCGAATAGTGGAATCTTTTCCATGAGTGAATATTTCTGCTTGTGTACCCTGAACATTTCTAGAATATTTAAGAAAATTAGAAACTCTGTTTTTCATAACCAAATCTCCTGCTATCAGGTTTCCTCGTTTACTTTTTAATTGCACATACACTTTATCAAATTGCTGCAATTGCTGGGTATTTCCATCTGGTTGAAATGGAATATTCTGATCCGAAATAACCGCTGTAATGGATACATCGTTGGTGAGTTTCCCTTCCAACTGTAAGTTCAATACAGAGTTCACAAAAACGTTTTGATTATTTCCAAAAGAAATACCTCTGGAGATATTACCTGTTTTATTAATTCCTGGACTTGAAAATAGTTCATCTTTTTTATCTGGCAAATATTTTCGATAATTATAATCATCCTTGTAGACCGCATTGGAATCGTAACGAGCCAAGTCTCTTTTGTAATAAAGTCGATTTAATTTGTAAGGCAAAACAGTAAAACAGACATAAATGGAATCAATCTTATGATCCGATTTCAGGGTAGCTTTATTTGTATTAATATCATACGAAATAGAAGTAGTGCTATCGAAAGGCGCTTTTAATTTTATCGAATTTGGAAAAACCGAAAAAGAATCTAACTCAAATTGTTCAGAGGAAATAACAATCCATTTACATCTTTGATTACTCATTTGCGCATAAGTAAAAAAAGACAAACTACTAAAAAAAAGACTTAATATAAATCTCAGTCGTATCAATTTACCAACGGTATTTCCATGAAAAAAGACGTCCCCTCTCCTATTTTGGTATCAAACCAAATCCTGCCTCCTGCATGTTCCACACCCCTCTTCACCACTGCAAGACCAATTCCAGAACCCATTTCCTTAGTAGAAAAATTAGGAAGAAATACATTATTTTTAATAGCATCAGGAATCCCTATACCGTTATCGCTTATTTCTACTACGACCATATTTTTAATTTTAGAAAGAAATATATCTACTTTTGGCTTTCTTTCATCTGGCAATGATTGAATTGCATTTATAATAAGGTTCGTAAAGATAGCCCCTATAAGCTGTTTATCTCCTTCGATAATAAACACTCCATCTTCCACCTTACTATCAACGTGCACATCATGGGTATTGTTGTATAGATTGACCGTGCTTTTTAACACTTCAGACAAGTCGAAATGCTCTGTTTTAGGGATCGGCATTTTAGCGAACGCTGAAAAAGAAGAGGCTATTTCACTCAGTATATTCACTTGGTCTAGTAAACTTTGCAGTCCTTTCTCTGTCTGCAATTCGACATTTTCACTTTTCTCCTTCCAACTTCTTTGCAAATGTTGTATCTTTAATTTCATCGGAGTAAGAGGATTTTTAATCTCATGCGCCACCTGCTTAGCCATTTCTCTCCATGCCGACTCCTTATCACTCTTGCTAAGTGCTATACGATTTTGCTCTAATTTTAAAAGCATCGAATTATATTCAGAAATAAGCAAGCCTATCTCATCTTTTGAGTTCCAGTCAAGCGGCTGATTTTCTCCAAAAGTAGTTTTCTTTATTTTTTGAGTAATAATATTAAGAGGTGAAGTAAGTACGCGTGAAGCAAAATAAGAAAGCCCCGCAAATACAATGAAAATAATAGAGAAAATGTTAAGCGTAGTAGTAAAAATGCCAATCAACTGTAAATTTAATTCTTGCCTGGACTCAAAAAAAGGAATGCTTAATATACCTAACAACGCTCCAGTTTTATAAGATTTCACAGGCATATAAACAGCGTTATACTTGAGCTTTCCCAAGGATTCGCTCAACATCACTTCGTTCATTCCACCACTTGTAATACTAATATAAGCCGCTGGATTTAATTGTCTTGATAATAAATTTCGATCATAGATAGCAGGATGATAAGAATATAATAACGCTCCATCTTTGTTGTACAAATTAATGTCCGAATCTGTAAAGTCTGCCAACTCCGCAATGTCATTTTCTAATTTAAACTCCCAATTAGGATCGTCTTGATAACGCTCCAAATGGTTAAGTATATTAGTACTTAGCGATTCGGCTTTTTTTATGAACGACTTATTTTGACTGGTTTTGTAATAATTACTAATGAGGCTCAGCGTAACAATGCTCACAATAACCAGTGGAAGAAAAAAGGCTACATTCAAGTATACAAGAATCTTGGTTGCATAATTCAAATGTAAACTTCGAGCTTGGAAATAATAAATATATCCTGCTATAAAAATCAATACAAAAATAAGGTGTAGAAAGAAAATAAACGAAAAATTAGAAAGTACATTTTTAAAAGAATATTCTTCCGAAGAAACAATCACCACTTTTCCATCTGCAGACTTTATTCCCAAATGGTGAAATCCCTTTATTACAATCCCTTCGTTAAACAAATTATTCTCTTCAAAAATAATTTTATTAAAATATTTTTCATAATTAAAATTACCCTTACTAAGCAGTAATTTATTGTCGTATATAGCATACTGATAATTTTTATACTGCTGAGGTGTAATAAATTTCTTATCTACCAACAACTCAGGATACACACTATTAGGAGAATTTTTTTTATGGACTAATTCAAGAATAATTCCTCCGACAACAATACCGTTATCGTATATTTCCTTAAATGCCATGTAGCGTTTTAGTGGACTGTTTTTTTTCTCATGAAGAAAATAAATATTAGGGTATTCTGTACTAAAAGTATCTCTTCCAAACTCTTCTAGAGCCTTGTAGTAATTAGTGTATTCT
The DNA here is from genome assembly GCA_043732665.1 of Cytophagales bacterium. Lineage (GTDB taxonomy): Bacteria > Bacteroidota > Bacteroidia > Cytophagales > Cytophagaceae > JANYCO01. The sequence continues at coordinate 7,599 of JAYTHK010000166.1, forward strand.
GCATTTTGAACGGCTACATTTCCTTCATAATCAAAAACGGAAACATATACTTCGTATTTTTCTAGATAATCAGGAAGAATTATTTTTTTAATTTTTTGTTCGATAAGATCTTTAGACGAAAATATAGATTTGAGACGGTTAATAATAAATTTATCTTTAGCAATCGTGTTCATCGATTCGTTCAAAAGATATTCTGTAAAAAGATCATTTTCATTTAATAATTGAAAGGCGTATTTATGTTTTTCAATTATATTTCTTTCTGCATTTACATAGTACAAATTAACAGATGCCGTAAAGGAGCAAAGGAATGCTGTTAATAAAAAATATAAATAAGTAGAATAGTTGAGTGTTCCGAGATTGCCTGGCAAATAAAAATAAAGTAAAATCGAACAATAGATCAAATTAACCAGCATTAATATCCAGCTAACTTCTTCGTCCAACACAATCATCAAAAGTGCTACCAATAGCGAAACTAAAACCAATGGAAGGAAGCTTTTTATCGATTTATTATCTCCAATAAGCAACAAGTATACTCGTAAAGCAATGTGATTGTAAATAAAATATATACCGGACACTAAAATAAAAATCAGAATACTTATTATTTTAAAACTGTTAATCGTAATGCTTTGGGTAATATCGAGTGAAAACTGAGCATTAGAATATAGTTCAGAAAAAATATACCCCAAATAATATAAAATAACTGGACTAACTGCACTTAAAACGAAACAATAAAAAAAACCATATCTTTCACGTTGTGCAATTATTATTTTCACAAACCCTATTTTGAAATAATTATTGAGCACAAACCATGAAAAAAATGAAAAGAAAATAATATTTATAAATAAATCACCCAAGGAAGGTGAGATTTCTGAAGAGGCAAAATATTTGGAGTTAAACAAATCAAATTCAACCAAAGAGTAGGGATATTCTATATATAAAAGAAGAGCTCTTGTCAATACAAGACTTACGAACAATACCAAAGCACCAAAAGCAACCCTTCCTTTGTTTATTAAATTATTGACAAAATAAAATAAAGAAACTAATAAGAAAGAGATAGAAAGCACAGATAATACCACTATACTACAAAGCACAGAATCGCTGATAATACTTTGAGCTGAAAGAAAGTCTAAAGAGAATAAGTATTTTTTATCGGAAGTGTATACCGCATAATTTCCTGCCGCATGAATATTATTAATCTCTATATTGGTATGCGTAAAAATCTCCTCATTTAATCCTGAACTGATATAATTATTATCAATACTGTATTCGTAGGAAAGCGGTATACAAGAATAGATTTCCCATCCTAATCCTATATTTTTTTTATTAACTAGAAATTTTCCGATAGGGAGCCTGATGTATTTGACCTTTTCCTTTCCTCCCAGCAAACTATACTTAGGCACGAATCGATATTCAGACCAGTAAACAAGATTGCCATTTTGAAAAACATAAACTGGATATTTTAATTTCAACTGTTGAAGTAATAAAAAATCATTACCGTCTTCTGGCAGGCGTTTTTCTATTGTCTCTAACTCCTTTTCGGAAACAAGTAGCTCTTCGTTTACTTTTTCGGAAATATAGCGTTCATACGTCTCATACCCCTTGGAAGGCTGGGCATAGACCATCACATACCATACCAATAGGCCAACGCCCGCAAGAATAAACGATATAATTAAAAAATGATAGTATTTTATTTTATTCTTCAATAGTCTATACAAGTACTAATAACTCTAGATACAAGGTATTATAAATAACTAAAAATAAAAAATCCCGCTGTCTCCAGCGGGATTTGCATTTTGATAAAATGAATATTAATGTATCACCATTATTTTTCTATTTATTCTACCACCATCTTCTCTTATGATGGACAGATAATAAACACCAGCAGCATATTGCTTGCTGTTAAACGTTAACATTCTTACTCCTTTCAAAATTTTACCTGAAGCTACTGTCACACCTAAATCATTCATCAGGGAATAATCAGCCTCTTCTTTTGTATCGTCTGAGAACAATACATTTATTTGATCGTCAGAAGGCACAGGATAAATCATTAAATCTCCTACCGCTTCTACAGAAGTTATTGCTGTAATTATAGGTAAAGCCGATGTGTTGCCGTTGCTCCCAATTATAGCCGCCTGATATACTTCTTTTGTATCGTAATTTTGAACAAAGGCTACGACTTCAATTTTCGAAGTGTCGTAAAAATCTCCTTGTTGGAAAGTCCAGCTTGCAGGTACCGACAAAGAATCTTTAGCTTTCCAGTTTCTACTGATATATGTACCTGCTGCATTTGGCAACATTTTTCTCATTACCCATTGATATCCATTGGTAGAATTACCTGCTCCATTGGCATAAGAAATTTGGCGTTCTAGCACAGCAATATTCATAACAACACTCTGTCCTACTACAGGTACTTTAGCCACCATCAATGCTTTAATATTCATATTAAAGCCTGTTTTATTACAAGAAACATCTAAACCAAACTTCGCATCTTCAAGCGCTTTATTATCTATTACATTCTTATTGATAGCTCCTATATTATTACCATAAGAGTTATAGCTCTGTATACCATCTATATGTGTTTCTGGAACAGAGGTAAGACCATAATAAAGCTCTTTAGAACTTACGTCGACATCACTTTTCTTATTCATAAGATCTATACCAGGAAAGTTCGTATGATAATGGAGTGAAATAACATCTCCAGGTCTTTGTGCTTGGATAGAATTGACACTATCGTTTGCAGCTATACAAGGGTTACTCAAGGAGTTTGTAAAATGCTCCATTAATACCACTTTCGAACGATTTCCTATCCAGATACTGTCTAAAGCAAAACCGTCTCTTTTATTCAATGCATCAACTACATTAGAACTTCCGAATACTAATCTAAAACGAACTAGGTTACTTTGATTGGCATATTGAGGTAGTCCTACTCTTGAAAATCTAAAGGTGGTATCTTGTCCCGAAAATCCTTGAGCGGTGGGATTGGAAGACGATGCGCCTATAAGCCCTACCACACCTGTCGTATTGTACCAGTTCACACCACTCCCTATTTGACCGAGCGTCTTCCATACATTAGTATTCCCTGTCGTAGCCTCTAATACCGTTCCTGCAAGATTCGTACTGCTTGTCCATTCTTTCATCACAAGCATTGGTTTATCCAAAGTACTAAAGTTAAAACATGGGCTATTCAAGTAAGAAAGTTCTCCTAGCTTGTAATCTCCGTTCAAATTAGTAATCCAAACATTATTACCCGACCATGCAGGAACTCCTCCTCCTGGCTTGATAACATGTTTTGCAGCAGTTGGAACTCCATGTTGCCAGCTGTAAGGCTGATCGTTGTATCCACTTGGCGCCCAATTTCTATTCGTAGAAAAAGAAGAATCATAAGGACTGCTTGGGGTAATCGAATAAGTGGGTACAATGTACACTTCTTTAGTTTTTATCTTCACGCAATGGTAAATATTGGTGGTTGCTATGAGCTGTACCTTATAGATACCTGGGGTGGCAAATTTATATATAGTGTCCAGTACAGAAGCCGTTAATGGAGCTTTATAAATCCCAGCTCCATTCATGTTCCAGCTTGTACTATCGTTATATCCAGAAGCAATAGTAGTATTATTTATAAACAATACCGAATCTACAGAGCAGGGTCTAGACCAAGAATAGTCCGTAGTTGGATACGGCCCGAAAATTTGTGTAGTATCTTTCTGATTGTAACAATTTAAAGCACCACCACTATTGGAGGTTACTTTAAGGTGTACACTATGAATACCATAATTGGCAAAAGCATATTTAATGGATTTAGTATTTAACTTACTAAAAGGTGCTATATTTTGTGCTGTATCGCCATCGATGGCCCAATTCCAAGCAGTTTCTACACTTGTGAATACGAGACTACTAACCGTAGCAGTTTCAGAAAAAGTAATGGTATCTAACTGACACTTTGTAGATCTGGTGAAATTTACCGAAGGGAAAGGAAATACTTTAACAACAGTATCCTCATAATTTTGACAGTTCAGATTATCTTTGTAAGTATACTTCATACGGTAAGAACCTCCATTAATACTAGTAGTAGCGGGAGCTATTAAAGTTGTCTTGCTTGGATCAAATAAATAACTACTTCCTACAAGTGCCACATACACTCCTGATCCTGTGATTCCAGTAAAAGTTGCAGAAGCTCCTGTTGGGTTAAAGTTATTACCTAAATTTCCTTCCAATTGCACAGGGACAGTATTTAAGCAATATTCATAAGCAGTGGTAGCTGCAAAGTGGGGGATAGGAATAGGGTTAATCGTAATATTTATACGTTGAGAATCGGCCAAACATGGACCATTAGGTCCTGTACCATCAGGATCATTAGACACAAGGTCCACTTTTACAACAGTAGTAGTAGCCAATTCTCCAGTACCAGGCACAACATGACCAGAAGTGGTTACTACTCCCTGTCCATTGTAAATAGCGGAAAAGTTAGGTGTACTTTGAGAAATAGTACCCAAACCGTTTACCTTTTTCCATAGATTAACATTCGGTGCATTTCTATTTACTCCTCCAATCTTAACATTTCCACTAAGGTTTATGGTTTGATTGGCACAAACGGTAATGTCAGATCCTGCATTCACGGTAAGATGCGGATTTAGTGTTACCAGAACTGAACTGGTGGCAAATGTACATGGACCAGGCCCATCAGGATCATTCGTTGTAGCAGTAAACGTGATAGGAAATGGCACTCCTGAGGAATAGTCACCAGGAGCTACGAGGTAACGGGTAGAACTTAAAGCAGGATTTACTATAGTTCCACTACCTGAACTGCTAGTCCATGTCATACTAGTAGCGGTTCCTGAATATATAGCCGTTATAATTGGGTTTGTATTACTGCACCAAAAAGAAGGCAACCCTGCATTTACTAGAGGAGCAATATTAACATTAATTATAGCACTATCTACTGCTGCATTACATCCTACACCAATACCATCAGGATCGTCTGTAGTTAGATATAGTGTTATTTTTTTTGAAACACTATCCGCAGCACTTCCAGTGTAAACTGGATTTGGCGCATGAATGTTTGGTGAAGCAGAAAAAGAACCAGCAGTTTTACTAGTCCATGTAATTCCTAACCCTCCAGGAGTTCTTGTGCCCGCCAAGGTCACTACAGGATTACTAGTACATACAGTAGGATAAGTGCCTGCGTTTACTGTTGGAGGTGTATTTACTTTTACTACTATAGGACTACTAAAAGGGCTTTTGCACGAGGCGTAATAATATTGTCTTACTACAAAAGTATCTGTTGTACTCACCACACCTACATTAAATAAGTCAACAGTTTTCGCATTATAACTTAGATAATGATAAGAAGAAGTTAATAATGTATTTGCCCCTCCATTCTTTTTATACCATTCTGAATAAACCCAACTAGAGTATGAAGATGAGTTGACCGTATCTTTAAGAACAACAACATCTCCCACACAATTATCTGCAACAGCTGCAAATGTAGGAATTGTAGGTGTAGAAAATACAATCTTAGAGAAGAGTACTGTGTTTGTACAGGTTGTAGTGGCATCGTGTACCGTAAAACTGAAATTATTATAGGCAGGAGAAAGTGCTCCAACAGTCCATTTCAATTTATACGCACCACTAAAATACAAGAAACCTGGAGTACCGCTCGCAAAGCCCGAAATAGAAACACTTGGCGAAGAATACGCAAAAGTCAATGTCGAATCACCCCAACTATTACAAGGATAGTCTCCAGTACTATAATTATCATATAGATAATTTGGAATAGATATACTAGGCAACGAATTGATTGTTACATATTTATATACAAATTGATGGGCGGCAGGATATGGGCATATAAGAGATAAAAAAAAAGGGGCAGGAGTAACAGGGGTATACACGGCCCTTACCAATCTTAATCCAGTACCTCCATTGGCGGCAAGTATACTTGGATCAAATGTTGCGCTATACTTCCCACTACTTGGAATTGAAGCTATGGGATACCAAACCGAATTAAATGGGTTTTGGTATTCGAAATTAACAAAAACATGCGACCATGAATAATTAGGACAAGCTGCAAGAGCCAGCGTTTTAATTGAATCCATCGATATACTGGAAGTAGCTCCATTGCTACAATAAGCTATATTTAATCCATTTATACCTACTATCGAAACTGCTCCAGAAATATTAAAATTTTGATTTGTTGATTTTTTACAACCATTTACATCGACATAAGTATAGGTTATTGCAACAGGATTCCCAAAATTTGCTGCTACATCAGGATAAAATAAATCTTTTCCAGCATTTGTGCCTGTTCCAGGTACTACTCCATTACCAGTAAAATAAGAATTTATATTCCAAGGATTCACCACAGGAGATAATGTATCCAATACAAAAAAGGGGCTACTTGACGAATAGCTAGTCACTGTAGGGTTAAATACAACAGAAGTAGGAGGTGTATTCACGGTCATTGTAATAGTATTAGAAACAGCTACACATCCATTCGCATCGGTTCCTTTCACCGTCATAAGATCACCTGTAGCCAGATTTACTCTTGAATAGGGGGTAACAGTTGATGCACCAATACCATTGGTGCCATTTCTTAGAAATTGATATGTGCTGGCTCCGTTAGCATAAAAAGTGATCGAGTCTGACCCACAAGTAATGTTATCATTATTCGCTAAACCACTCGATTCTGAAGAAGTCATAGTAACAACTGGAGCCTGATTGACTATAACGTTAGAAGTTGCCGTAAATGTGCAACCTCCTTTCGCTATTTTGTATGTAAGTGTGTTAAAACCTGCTGAAGAACTGGATGGATCAAAAGTAAACGTAGGAGTAGATCCGCTTACACAAGAAACACAAGATATAAAACTTTCCGTACCTCCCCCACTATAACTGTAACCATTTATCGTATGAACAGGAGCGTTTGAACATAATGTAAAACCATTTGCTGGAATTTGAGAAGTAATTGCAGTAGAAACCGTCGCTAGAGTATTTCCAACGGACAATCCTAATGACGCAGGCAATGTACTACCACTTCCAATTTGAATTGTACCAGAACCTAATGATCTGGCAACCATTCTGAGGCCTCCAATTGTTAAAGTATTCAGATTTGCTGTCGCACCTATTGTATATGAAATACCAAATACACCTGTAGTTTGAAATATAAAAGAAGGACTAACTGTAATATCTGCACCTGTACTTAATAAAGTTCCAGATGTAATATCAAATTCAAAACCTGAAGGTGCAGTAATAAATAAATAACAAGTTCCTATAGTTGAAAAATCTCCATTTCCTGATTCGGAAATTACGATATTACTTGAACCGCCTAATCCTGCAGGAGCACCATTCAAACAATAATTATTATTTGTAAGTGTTGTAATTGTACCAGAATATCCTTCTATAGAAAGAATTATCCCAATAATTAATACGTATAGTTTTTTCATTTAAAAGGGTATTAGGTGGTTATATTATTATTACTTTCTAGCAAGGTACAAGGTTGTCAAGAGCAATTTCCAGACCGTTTTATACTTAATCGCAACATAAATTAACTTCTGAATAAGTAAATACTAGATAGGTAGTATTTAGTAACCCAAAAATAAGCTTTTTTTGGGAAATTATTGACATTAATTTTACTCGCTAACAATTGTTTATGTAAAATTATATATTGTTAGACAAATAAGCCGAAAGTATTGTAATGAAATCTTGTACTTACTATACTTTTGGACTAAAAAAGTAAACAGTTTTGTAATATTATATTTCGAATTACTGTCATCCGAGATAAATATCACTAATAAATAAAGTTCTTAGAAAAACACAAACGTGAAATTTTGCAATTCCACGTTTGTTTGATGATTTTGC
>JAYTHK010000167.1:0-15425 GCA_043732665.1 Cytophagales bacterium
GCGGTCATTAATCTGGCTTGAATTCTGGATACGAGCTTATTTGCTGCAGGAGAAAACCCTGTCACTTCTTTATTTGTTTTTGGTGGACGTTTATCAAAAAGTCTTGACATAATAAAAATTGATTCTGTTGAAAAAAATAAAACTACTTAGCCAAAGCTATTGCTTTTTAGTTTTAAATCAAATTTATTTAATCCATCAGCTTTAGCTGACAGCAATAAAAAATGGTTGCAAAGTTATTTTAACAACTTGCAATCCTCAACTAATAACTAGTTTAAACTATACAATCACTTTACTGCTCAATTGAGTCAACGCAGCGTTTATTCTTTTTACGGATTCTTCTTTGCCAAGAAGTTCGATGATTTGCATAAGGTCGGGACCAGCGCCTACACCCGTCAATGCCAGACGCAGCGCTTGTAATACTTTGCCCATTTTCACACCATTTTTTTCTAGTACTTCGTTAAACGTAGCTTTTACTTCTTCTGCATTTACAGCACTTTTCGCTGCTAATGCTTCTGCAAATTCCATGATTACTTTCACGGCCTCGTTTGTCCACTTAGCGGCTACTATCGTTTCGTCATAAGCAACAGGTGCTTCGAAGAAAAATTTTCCTTCGATCCAAAGGTCTTTAGAAAACACAATGCGTTCTTTCAGCAGCTCACTTATCTTTTCTAATTTGCTTTGTTCGCATGAAATATTTCTGGCTTTCAAATCAATAAGAAGGTAGTCACTCAGCTCCTTGGCGGATTTATGTTTCATATATTGTTGGTTGAACCACTTTGCTTTGTTGATGTCGAACTTCGTACCCGACTTGCCGATTCGCTCAATGGTGAAAGCTTGTATCAACTCATCCATAGAAAATAATTCTTGTGGAGTGCCCGGATTCCATCCTTGGAAAGCTAGGAAATTAACTATCGCTTCTGGCAAATATCCTTCTTCACGGTAACCTGTTGCAGTTGTTCCAGCGGTTGAATCTTTCCATTCCAAAGGGAAAATGGGAAATCCTCCTACCTCTGCATCTCTCTTGCTAAGTTTCCCGTTGCCCGTTGGTTTTAAGATAAGTGGAAGGTGCGCAAACTGTGGCATAGTAGCTTCCCAACCTAAAAATTTATAGAGTAATACGTGCAAAGGCGCTGATGGAAGCCACTCTTCACCACGAATCACGTGGGAAATATTCATCAAATGATCGTCTACTACGTTTGCCAAATGGTAAGTAGGCATGCCGTCCGATTTCATTAATACCTTATCGTCTATAGCAGAAGAGTGCACCATTACCCAGCCTCTCACCATATCGTTTATTCTAATTTCATCTTTGCGTGGCACTTTCAGTCGAATGGCATAAGGCTCTCCAGTTTCTAATTTTCTTTTTACTTCGTCTTCGGAAAGTGTCAAAGAATTTTTCAATTGTGCACGTGTAATGGAGTTGTAAGCGAAGTTGACATTAGAAGCTTCCATTCTTTTACGCATCGCATCCAATTCTTCATTTGTATCGAAAGCATAATACGCATTTCCTTCGTTCACAAGTTTCATGGCATACTTCATGTACATTGGTTTTCTTTCTGATTGTTTGTAGGGAGCAAAAGGACCGCCCTCGTGAACGCCTTCGTCTATTTTGATTCCCACCCATTCCAGTGCTTGCATAATGTATTCTTCTGCACCTGATACAAATCTGTTTTGATCCGTATCTTCAATGCGAAGCAACATTTTGCCACCCATCTTTTTAGCAAATAAATAATTATATAGGGCTGTACGAACTCCTCCAATATGTAGACCGCCTGTGGGGCTTGGGGCAAAACGCACTCTAACTTCTCTGCTACTCATCTTTGACTATTATTAGTTATAAGGAAATTCTTAATTTATTGACAGTCTTTTAAAGGATTGCAAAACTACGTAAAGGAAGGTTAAAAACCATACAGAAGCTATTTCTAAGGCATTTTTCGACATATTTTCCATAAATATTGCATGACTACTTTTGCTAAATCATAATTTTATTTTTTGGTGAATACAGTGTTTATTAAGTTTTTATCTATATTTTTATATCAAACTAACTTACTAAATTATGAAAACCTTATTAAAAATCTTACTTCTTTCTGGGGTTGTAGTATTTGCAATTCCTACCCAAGCACAAACGACAGACTGTAAAGTACTAAAAAACAGCGTGGTGATGAGGGAGAACAAACTATTTACTTTTGACAAAAATGGCGTAATGGTTCCTGTGACAGAAGACATGGAACTCTCTAACGGAACCAAAGTCTCGAAAAACGGCGAATATAAAACAAGTGCTGGCGCCAAATCAAAGCTCAAAAATGGCGAAGTCCTTTCTTCTAAAGGAGATATGATGGTTATGGTAGACAATACTTTACGAATAGAAGGGACTTCGATGGAAGACGGCGAAGTAGTATCCTCTAATGGAGAATTAGTCCTTAAAAAATCAGATGTTTTTATGATGGACGGAGTTACTGTTCGAGGAGGAAAAGCTATGAAATGGGACCAAGGAAAATATGTTCCAATTGTGGCAGACATGAATCTTGGAACATCTGGAGCAAAAGTAAATGCTTTTGGTTTAGTGACGAACAAAGACGGTTCTACCATAAAATTAGGAGAGGGTACTTTTATAAATGCCAAAGGCGAAATGGCTTTTTCAAGAAATGATGCTTTGTCTGACGGGGTTTTTATGAGAGACGGCAAATTATTTCTTCTTGTAAAAGGAAAAGTAGCGCCTCTTACCTCAGAATATTCATTGACTAATGGAAATAAAGTAACTCTAGAAGGACTAATAGTTTTTGCCAATGCAGAGCAACTAGCTCTTCGTGAAGGTGAACTAGTTTTGCCTTCTGGCGAACTGGTTTTATTGAAAGTTGGAAAGGTTGAGGGGAAATCAACAGTTGACTCGAAAACAGCGGGCTATTATATCTTCCGTGGTGGGAAAACAATAGTTGTAAAAGACGGTAAAGAGACGCCAATGAAAGAAGAGAAGTTGATGCCTAACTGGATAAGATTATATCCTGATGGAACGATAGAAAAAAGCAATGTAAAAACTAAAATGACTGAAGGTGAACGTTTTGACATGGAAGGCGATCCCTTACCCGCAATGAATACGGGATCTACTGGCACAACAAAAACGACAACAACAAGTAAAACGCCCTCCACAACTGTAACTAGCACAACAACAACCGACGCAAAAGCACCGAAACAGACATTGGTGACTTTCAAAGGTGGGAAAATGGTGATCTTAGCAGGTGTTAAAGAAATTGCGTTAAGCAAAGAAAGAATACTCAATAATGGCACTAAAATAGGACCTGATGGAACTATCGTTAAAAGTGATGGGGCTTCTTTTAAACTAAAAGAAGGGGAGAAAGTAGACTATAACACTGGCGAACTTATAAAATAGCGCCTCAATCCTATTTATTTAAAAAAGCCCTCTCCTAGATAAACGATTCTGGGAGAGGGCTTTTTTGTTCTTATTACTTTTCTCAAACAGATTTTGTATCTTTGTGTCCTGTTTCGACAGGAAAAGATTATGATAGATAAACTGGAAGCCATAAAACAACGATTTGACGAAGTATCTGAATTTCTTATTCAGCCCGATATTATTTCGGACATGAAAAGATATTCTTCGTTAAACAAAGAATACAAGGATCTTGACAAGATAGTTGTTGAATACAAAAAATATTTAGACATTCTTTCAAATATTGATACTTCAAAAACGGTAATCAGTACTGAAAAAGATCCTGAGTTTAGAGACATGGCTAAAGCCGAACTAGACGAATTACTTCCAAAAAAAGAGGCTATGGAAGATCTTATTAAGGAAATGTTAATTCCTAAAGATCCTAACGACAGTAAAAATATTATACTAGAAGTTCGTGGTGGTGCCGGCGGAGACGAAGCATCAATCTTTGCAGGCGATCTTTATAGAATGTACCAACGTTTTGCAGAAAGAATGAACTGGAAGATGGAAGTAATTGACTACACCGAAGGTAGTGCTGGAGGATATAAAGAGATTATTTGCTCTGTTGCTGGAGAAGATGTGTATGGCAAAATGAAATTTGAATCGGGTGTGCACCGTGTACAACGTGTACCTAATACAGAGACCCAAGGACGTGTGCATACTTCTGCTGCTTCCGTGGTAGTACTTCCTGAAATGGACGACGTTGAAGTTAATATTGACATGAACGATGTACGTAAAGACCTATTCTGCTCTTCAGGTCCTGGAGGACAATCTGTAAATACTACGTATTCAGCTGTTCGTCTTACACACATTCCAACCAATACAGTGGTACAATGTCAGGATGAAAAATCTCAACTTAAAAATTTCGACAAAGCATTCAAAGTTCTGAAATCTCGTATCTATGAGATTGAGCTGGCAAAACATAATAGTGAAATAGGAGCGCAAAGAAAAAGTATGGTGGGAAGTGGTGACCGTTCTGATAAAATCAGAACATACAACTATCCTCAAAGTCGTATTACAGATCACCGCATAAGTTATACGGTCCACAATCTGACTACTGTAATGGACGGTTTCATAGAAGATTTTATCGAGCAGCTTCGTATTACGGAGAACGCTGAGCGACTAAAAGATGGTGTCACTGCATAATAAAATCATTGGAAGTCTGTTATCCTATCAGTATGAAGTGAGAAGTAAAAGGTGAAGAGAACGATACTTAATAATTTGTTTTTGCTTTTTACCTTTTACTTCTCACTTTTTACCTACTTAGTTGATGTTAATGAAAAATTACATTTACCTACTCTCCATTATTTTAACACTATCTATTTTTTCTTGTAAAAAAAATAGCGAAAAAGTCACTACTAATCCCAACGCAAAATTATCTTTTTCTGAATCTGTAATTACCTTCGACACCATATTTAGCTCCATAGGTACGATTACACAAAGGCTTTGGGTTTACAATAAAAATAGTCACGCTTTAATCATTAATAGTATTCAGCTGGCCAAGCTTTCTACTTCTTCTTATTCCTTTATTATTAATGGTCAAGAAAACTATCAACTATCGAACTATGAAATCTTTGGAAAAGACAGTTTATTGGTATTGATAAAAATAGTAATCAATCCACAGAATAAATCACTACCTTATTTGGTGGAAGACAGCCTCGTCTTTACCACCAATGGAAATATTCAAGACGTAAATTTAACCGCTTATGGACAGGATGCTAATTTTTTAACCAACACAACCTTAACGTGCAACACGATTTGGACCAATACAAAACCTTATGTCATTAATGGAAATATAACAGTGCCAGCAGGATGTACGCTTACCGTGAGCATCGGGACAAGAGTTCGGTTTCACAAAAATGCGACGCTGACTGTAGCTGGAACGGTTATTACACAAGGCACAAAGGATTCTGTCGTAACCTTTCACCACGACAATCTTTCGCAGTATTACAACGATATAGCAGGACAATGGGGTGGAATTATCTTTCAATCAGGAAGCAAAAACAATTACTTTCTTTACACAGAGGTAAAAAATGCGACAACTGCAATTTCGATGAATACAGAACCTGATGCGGATACGATTGCAGAATTGAAAATTGAAAATTCAGTCGTAAAAAATTGTTCCAAAAATTGCATTACCGCTACAGCTACTGATTTCTACGCTGTAAATTCTCTGCTCAACAATTGTATTGGCTATTTATTCAACGCTTCTTCTGGCGGCAATTACTATTTTGACTTCTGTACACTTTCCAACTATTCGTACGACTTCTTTCGTGCATCTCCTATTTTAAGACTCTCCAATCATGACTCCATTTTTGCAAGTCCAATCGTATCAAAACTGCGAAATACTATTTTGTGGGGCGATATGACAGAAGAGGTGCAGTTGAATAATGATGGCACTAGCGGCTTCTCTTTTTCTGCTGGCTATTCCATCTTGAAATCTTCGTTAACGATTACAAATAATAGCAGCTTGTTTAACCAAAATCCGTTATTTACGGATGAATACGGTAAAAAATTTACACTGAAGACGGGCTCTCCTGCTATTGCTACAGGAATCACTATTCCTGCTATCACTATAGACCTTCTTGGCAAAATAAGAGCAGTTAGTCCAAACAGAGGTTGTTACGAATAACGTCCCCTCACTCAACGATAATCGAAAATCTATTCAGAAAAAGTAGTGCTCTACTACGAAGATGAACTAAATTGAGAGTACCTTTACCAATAATTTTGAATTATTTATGCTTGAAAAATCCGACAAAAAAAACATAAAAATTGCAATCCTCTATTTTTCAATTTCTACCCTTATTACTTGGTGGTTTATAGAAGTTTCACCTATATACGACAACTTATGTCAGAAATTACTTTCCTGCGGAATAGCGGGTGCGAAATGGAACATACAGATAATAGCAGCCTTTCTGTTTTTACAAAACAAAAAATGGGAATTCATCCAAAACATAAGTTTTACCTGTCTATTAGGTTCTTTCATTTTGTTGCCTTATAGTTTCAGTAGTAGCCTAGGTATGTTCAACGACAGCACTTTTTTTCTAGGTTCGTTAATGGCCTCCGTCGTCACTATGATTGTATCTTACCTTTCTAGTGTAAAAAAATCAGCTGTTGGAAAACACTGGTGGGCAGGTTGGTTGTTTTGCTTGGCTGTTGCCATTACATTGCAACTTAAAGTTGTATTTAATGTCAATTTATTTTAACAAATAGCGATGTAGTCGCAGTTCTCGCATTTTTGCCATAGCTGTCAGTTTAAGAAATGCATCGTGCAGCTTTCCCCCTTGTGCGTCAGGCATTGCGCAAGCGAAGGGGGCTAGGGGGATGAAAAGCAGTTCTTAAAATATACCTTTACATTTTTAAAAACCACTTTTTGTATGTCAAAAGCCAATAGAACCAATTTTAATTTATACAATCCATCTTTAAGGAAATATGCTGTTGAAAATAGAAATGCTTCAACGAAGGCAGAAGCTTGCTTATGGAAGTACATTTTACGTGCAAGGAAAATAAAGGGGTATTTTTTTCTTCGTCAAAGACCCGTATTGAACTACATCGCTGATTTTATGTGTAAAGAATTAAAACTTATTATAAAAGTAGATGGAATCACACATTCCTATGAACAAACTATCGAAAAAGATAATTTTCGTCAGAAAGCGTTGGAGAAAGCAGGATTTCGACTACTATGGTATACTGACGAAGCGATTTTAACATCTCTCAATCGGGTAAAGGAAAGTATCGAAGAGTATATAACTGGGTTAGAGAAAAAATAAAATTTTCATCCCCCTTTCCCCCTTAGCTTACACACTGCCCGCCGCACAAGGGGGAAAGTTGTTGGCAGCTGACGGCTATGGCAAAAATGCGAGGACTGCTTCAGACTATGTCAACTCCTTATAAGGTCGTTACTAACCAACTTATATTTGGAAAAATAAATACAATTTCGTATTCTTTAATCTAATTTTGGCTAAAGCATCTATAAAATGAAAACAACGAACAAACCAAAAATCACAGTAGAAGTTATTGTAAGCGCTTCTATTGAAAAAGTTTGGAAATTCTGGAATGCGCCCGAACATATTATGCAATGGTATATGGCATCAGACGACTGGGATGCGCCATTTGCTCAAAATGATTTGAGAGTAGGTGGAAAAGGTCTGACTACTATGGCTGCAAAAGATGGTAGCTTTAGTTTTGACTTTGAATATATTTATACGAAAGTCGAAGAATATAAGACTATTGAATATACAATTCCCGATGGACGAAACGTTTCTGTACACTTTTCAAAAACAGATAATGGAGTAAAAATTGTGGAAGTATTTGAAGCGGAAAATGAAAATCTAATTGAAATACAGCAAGGCGGTTGGCAAGCTATTTTGAATAACTTTAAAAAACATACAGAAGCAACTGTTACTAAAAAATAAAGATGACAAACCAGATTTATCCTTGCCTATGGTTTAACAACTAGGCAAAAGAGGCCGCAGATTATTATTGCTTTATTTTCAAAAATTCAACGATTATTTCCGAAAATCCTATGTAGTGCTGTTCGAGTTGAACGGAAAAAAATTCATGGGTTTAAATGGAGGGCCTATGTTTAAATTTAACGAGGCCGTTTCTTTTGTGGTGAATTGCTAAACGCAGGAAGAAATTGATCACTACTGGTATTCGCTTTCTAAAGAGGGGAGCGAAGGTCAATGCAGCTGGCTAAAGGACAAATATGGTGTTTCGTGGCAAATTGTTCCAACGATTCTTTCAAAATTGATGAGTGACTCTGAAAAATCAGGAAGAGTGATGCAGGCGTTTATGAAAATGAAAAAAGTTGATATCGAAAAATTGATATCTGCATAATCATTTACATGCCGAAAATTAATTCCTCCTCAACCTTCAATGGATATTGCCATGAAGTTGTACTCTTTTACGAAAAATCATAATCAATTAGTTTTTCCTTCCCCTCTTTTTTCATCGTTGGAATAGTAATACTAAATTCCGTTCCAACGCCTATGGTTGAATTTACTTTTATACTTCCCTTTATTAATTGTAGCGATTTTTGAACAAGGTGCAATCCAATACCTGAGCCTGAACTTGAACTTTTGCTTGCCTGAAAATTAAGATCAAAAATTCTTGAAACCATATCTTCGCTCATCCCTATACCATTATCTAGTATAGATAAAGATGCTTCAAGTTCCTTTACATCAAACAGTATACGAATATTTTTTTCTTCTTTTTTTGTATCGTAATATTTTAAACTATTATTTATAATATTAGAAACGATCGTCAATAGTTCCGTTTTGTCAGAGTAAAAAACAACTGATTGCTTGACATTCATTTCTATATTTATATTTTTTAAAATCGATATGTATTTTATAGAATCAAAGAAATCAAACAAAAGATCTTTGAAATTTATTGATTCAACAATCACGCCTACCGCAGCCATTTCTAAGGTTTCTTGAATATATTCTTTAAGGTTGGCAATACTACTTTCGATCAATCCAAAGTAAGGACTGACAGGCTGGCTTTCGTCGTCCATCTTTGTAAGACTCACTAATGCTTCAATAGAGGTGATTGGATTTTGTATATCGTGCACAATCCTTAGCAATGTTGTATTAAGTCTTTCGTTAACGACTTTCAATTTTTGGTTTTGATTTTCCACTTTTTGCTCCGCAAGTTTTCGTTCTGTAATATTAATATGTGAAATAATCGTCAATTCACGATTGGTTGTGTGTGGAGCCACTCTCATTATAAACCATCGCTGTATACCGCAAGAATGGCAAGAATATTCTAATTCAAAAATAGTAGATTCTCTATGGATTACTTTATTAATACCATTAGCTGCGTGCTTGGCATTTTCAAGTTCTTCTCCAGTTACCTTATTACAAAGCTCTACATACCCCATACCAACACCCGTTTTATCCTTACTTCCAGCGTTCTGCATTGAAAAATTTTCCCATGCTTTATTGGTGAAAATTATTTCTCCTTTTTTATTCACTATTGATATCGAATCAATAAAGGAATTTAAAATTTCAGGATTCTGTGTCATATTACAATTAGTAGTTTATATAGGTGAACAACAAATTGCCAACACCACAACTAGCAAGATCTCCTATTGCTGCCTATCGTAAGTAAAGGTAAAAACTCTACTCAATTATTCAGTGGCTAGGATAATGTGTTTATACCTAATGTATGCATAGGTATTTTACGCAAACCCTTGCAGGTTTAAAATCAGCCGGCATGCTTTGAAAAGATTTTGTACCTTTATTTTTCTAAACTAATGATCATGATAAAAATATACGGCATCAAAAATTGTGATACTATGAAAAAAGCTTTTGTATGGCTTGACAAGCAGAAAGTTAAGTATAATTTTCATAATTATAAGGAAGCTGGTATTGATGCTGAAACTATTGAATCTTGGTTAAAAAAAATTCCTATAGAACAAGTAATTAATACAAAAGGAACCACTTGGAAAAAACAATCCGAAGAGGCTAAAAAATCTATTTCTAATCCTAAGAAAGCAATTGCTTTGATGATGGAAAATACGTCGATGATCAAACGCCCATTGGTCGAACTGGGCAAAGACAAGTATCTTTTAGGGTTTGATGCGGAGGAATGGGAGAAGAAATTCTAACGCAACACTTGCACCCAACCTTTACAGTGCTTTTCATCTGGCGAAATAATTAAATAATAATAAACACCGTCTGAAAGTTCTTCTCCTGACCATTCGTTATGGTAATTGGAATTTTTATAAAGTAGTTTTCCCCATCGGTTATACACTTCAAAAGTCCAGTTATTTCCATTTCCTTTAATTTCGTATACATCGTTTTGTCCATCTCCGTTAGGCGTAACAAGGTTTGGAATAAATACTTTTTCTAACGTAAACGTTACCGTATCTTTATACGAACATCCATTGCTCGAAATATTCAAGTATACAGTGTACGTTCCCGATTCTTTGTACTCGTGTACTATGTTTCCTTCTTGGGTCTGAGAAGCATTTCCATCACCAAAAGTCCAATTGTAAATTGCTTTTGCACCAACTGTTTTGTTCGATAATTTAGTATACAACTTTCCTTCGCAATCAGACTCGTTATCAAAATTAATTGTTTTGTCCAAGTCAAGAACCGCTATATTTATAGCTTTCTTAACAACACAATTATTAGTATCGGTAACCGTCAGTAGATAATTAGTAGTTGCATTCGGAGAGGCGAGTGGATTGGCTATGTTTGTTGAGTTCAGGCCTTGTGCGGGTGACCATAGGTATTGATAGGTCAGATTATTGGTAACGGAAAGGCGGACAGAATCCCCTTTACAAATAGTAGTGTCAGATGTATTAACAGAAAGCACAGGAGGTTTTGGCACCACGATCCCTACTTTCATTGTATCCTTTCCTATGCAAGTAGTTAAGTCTGTGGCAATAAGCGTGATGTTATAATTTCCAGGCTTTCCATACGTATGTTGCAAAGGCCCAGGACTATTAGAGGTAGTCGAATCTCCAAAGTTCCAGAAAAAAGTTTTTCCGCCGATACTTTTATTAGTAACTGTTATTACGGTGTTTGAGCAGTTGGCGGATTGCGTTACAGAAAAATCTGCTTTTAGATTTGTCAGGTCAAATTTGAATGCCGCATTGTTGCAGTTACTAGCCCATCCATATCGAGTACTATCGTCGTAAAAAAAATAACTATTATTTGTATTGGACCAGGCTCCAGGTGTTGTAGGGAAAGCATTACTTCCTCCACATCCGGCACAGACAGCTTCGTATATAATTCCTTTTTTATCAAATCGACTGGTTCCTCCATCTACGTGTTCTTCTATCCCATTACCTCCAAAGAAGGTAGCGTATAACAAACTCGATGCATTTTGACCTAATACCATTACATAAAAATCGGAACCATCAGTAGTGGGTTGGAATGCATCTGGCGTAACTGGTAAGCCATAAGTAGAACCATTAATATACCCTAGATTAACGTCCCCTCCCCATCCTGATAAGAATATATTCCCACAGTCATTTACCAGAAATGCCGTAAGAGAAATGTCAGGATGAGGGTTTCCTGTTCCAATTACTGTGGACATTAAAGAAGTAGTTAAATCACGGCTTAGTTTATGTATAAATTGACCTCCTTTAGGATTGGAATAAGTACCTGAAGTAACTGGGTAAAGTCCTTGATCTGTCTGTCCGAGAACATATACATTTTCCAGTGAATCGAGTTGAACAAAATACGCCTGATCGTATGCAGAAGTACCAAGGTAAGTAGCACTGATGATAGAAGTACCATCCACTTTAATATGCGTTACAAAGCCATCTATTCCTCCAAGAGCTGCTTGGTGAAGCACTCTCGTAGTAGTAGGAAAATTATTACTTTTTGTACCGCCTGCTACAAAAACATTATATAGACTGTCTATTTGAATAGAATAAGAAGCATCCTCGTTAGCACCTCCTAAATAAGTACTCCAAGCGAGAGCTGTTAAATTATTGTCTAATTTAAACACACAGGCATCGGTAAGACCTCCTCCAAAAGAAGATTGCAATGCACCCGTTGTTACAGGAAAATCAGTTGAACGAGTATTGGATGAGACATAGACATTGTTATTATCGTCAATATTAACATCTCCCCGAAACTGATCTCCATAATTTTTCGTTATACTTTCCGTCGTATCCAATACACCATCGTTATCGCTTCCTCCAACATAGGTAGATGCCATTAACGTTGAGCCATCTGATTTTAATTTTGATATAAATAAATCGGAACCATTTTTAAAATAAACACCACCCAGGCTGCCAAATGGGTCTGCATAGGATCCTCCATTAAATGTATTATCAAACGCACCAATAGTAGTTGGAAAATCAGCAGAACCCGTTGTTCCAAAAATCACCAATTCATCGTTATTGTTTACTACAAGACTATGTGGAATTTCAGTTTTATATCCACCTATATAGGTAGCATATATAAGACCTGTTCCCGTAGGGTTATATTTAAGTATCCCTACATCTATTCCAAATCCATAATACTGAAATCCACCTGCGAAACTTTGCTGAAAAGCCCCCAATGTAGTTGGAAATCCTACGCCAAAAACGGTTCCCCCGGAATACATATTCCCTGTCTTGTCAAACGTAGCTGTATTTCCCCAATTGTCTGCAACCGAGCCAGAGTAAGTAGAAAAAATTAATTTTGGATCAATAACAAGTGTATATTTCTTAGAATATTTTTCTGTAATTTTAAATGTAACAACAGAATCTTTCAACTCAAATTTCCCTGAAACCTTTACTTCTTTCCCATTTATGGTTTGATAAATATAAGGTGCTTGTTCTACGATTTCATTTACGGAAGTTTTAATATGCAATTCCCCCTCTTTCAAATAGATATTTTCTACTCCTTTGTATTGAAGCTTAATATTTGTGGGATCTCCGCCTGGGTATACGAGAAATTCATATTTCATTGAATTGCCAGTCTCATATACTGAAAGATCTGTATTTACATATACTCTTTTATAATTTAACTGACCATACGAACTCACATTAGAAGCCCAGAAAGAAGGATCGGAGCCAATGTAAAAATTGTTTTTTTCTGGATTTTTACTCTCCGGAACAATCGCGGAAGACAAGTCTGCACCAACAAAATCAATACTAAAAGCATGCAGGCGCATCATTGGTTCTGTTGGTTCTTGCTCAATCCGCCTGGCAGTACTCGGATCACTCTTCTTCTCGTGACCCTTGTGATGCATTTCTGCCAATAGTTTAGTGTCATAAAATACATACGTCAATCTATTTTTCTCCGCATACAGCTTTCCTCCTGGCAAATCTGCTCTATATAAAACATTCGCTTCCCATTGATTTTTATTTTCTAAAAAACGAATTTGAGGATTTGGAGCAGCTTGTTGCCCATGCGTATACTTATTGCCAATTATAAAGACAATGAAAAGAATACTTAAAAAACGCAGTTTCATATAAAGACTTTGTTATTCTTATTCTATAAAGATACTAATTATATTGATACGTGTTATAGAGCAATCTAGTTCAGATTTGCTTAATACCGATTGCTCTTGGTTTGGATAAAAACTCAAAAAAATGCTTTTGACCCCACAAAATAAAGGCTCTGTTCTAAAGTCGGTGTTTCGCTGGCGAGACGCCAGCAAAGGCTAAGACACAGATTTCCCTTGCTGGCGTCTCGCCAGCAAGTACCCTGAAATTAGTTAGAATTAAATTCGACGACCAAACTATAAAACAGAGCCAAAATAAAAAGCATAGCCCACGATTTAAACCATGGGCTATGCTATGCTTTTCTGAAAAGATATTACTCTGCCTTTACCACTTTAAATGTGTGCACCGTATTTGAATACATCAACATAACCGTGTATACTCCAGCAGGAAGTTCTTCGCCAAGAACTATTGCTTCGTTTGAACTAAAGCTATCAATGGTATATCTACAAACTCCTCTAGTGTCTATTATTTTTGCAGAAATTTTTAAGCTCTCCGACGAATTAACTTTAAGCGTCGCTTTTTGAATAAATGGATTTGGTGCAAAATAATATGTATTACCAATAGTAGAAAACTGATCTAATACACCAGTAGCAACATTTACATTTATTTTCACATCATCAAAGCTGGTGCAAGTACCGCTGGTCGTTGTCCATCTAAATGTATTTACTCCTGTTGTAAGAGCCGTCACTGTTGAGGTTGGCGAACTATTATCCGTCAACGTTCCTGTCCCTGACATGAGTGTCCATTGGCCTGTACCGACAGAAGGCGTATTGCCTGCTAATATTGTAGTATAAACCGTAATGTTTTGATCACTTCCTGCATTAGCAGCAGTAGGCATAGCATTTACCACTACTGCTTGCGTATTTTGTGTACCTACACAACCTGCGGCGTTTGTTTCTATAACCGATACGTTTCCGCTCACCGATCCAAAACTTACAGTAATTGAGTTGGTGTTTAACCCCGAAGTAATAGAAGCTCCGGAAGGCACCGACCAGTTGTAAACCGATCCTGATGAATTGGTCACTGCGTATATATTTCCAGTAGAATTAGCGCAAACAGATGCTAGTCCAATTATAGCACTTGTACTTGTATTCAGATTAAAGCTGGAAGCACTAGAAGTGTTTCCAGCAGGCACCGTAACGCTGACAAGTCCTGCCGTAACACCTTTAGGTGCAGTCACTATAATTTGAGTGGCGGTATTGCTGGTTATCGTTCCGGCTACACCGTTAAAGGAAACATTCGTAGCTCCAGAAAGATTGCTACCCGCAATAGTAACAATCGTTCCAGCGCCACCACAAACGGGAGAAAAATTATTAATAACAGGAGCAGTGGAAGCTGGCTGACTACAGTTATTTCCTATTCCAATCCAATCAACGTCTATTGAACCGTTGAAGTAACTGTTATAGGTTGTTCCATTTAGTGTAATTGGATAGGAATAAAACCCAGGATTGATTGCAAATTGTAGTTTAGTAATATTGGTACTATCTAAAACGCCAGGGCTTCCGCCGTTATAGTTTCTAAACTTTCCAGCATAATTAATAACAAAGGTCTGGTAAGTGGTTGTCAATTCCAGATTGATAATATTGGTGTTATCAATCGCTCTTCCGTTCACGTCCATCATCGTAAGGCTCAACAAACACTTAGAAGATGCTTTTACACGGATAGTAATGATTGGTTTGTTTGCCGCACATTGAAAATTAATTGGCGAAGCCGTGCTACTGTTATTAAGCGTATAATTAAAATTATCCCATTCTCCATAGCCTATAGTAGCAACCGTCCAATTCGTTCCACTTTCTGTATAGTTAAACGCGCCTCCTAAAGGCGCAATCCATGCTACAGTATTGTTGTTGAAATCGTCGGAAAATAAACACCCAGTGGGAGGGCTTGCAACCGTAATGTAATTGGTTTTCGTATTCGTATTTGAACCATTCAAATTGGTTGTCGTAAGTGCTACTGTTTTTTGTCCACCAGCAGCATACGTTACCGTAATCGGTCCTGACGTATTTGCGCTAGTGGGACTAG
>JAYTHK010000168.1:0-15299 GCA_043732665.1 Cytophagales bacterium
GGCTATTGTTCTGGCAAGACTGTCGTCTATAAGCAAACTTCCTCCTACAAAAAAATAGTCGATTTTGTGGTCTATGCCTAATTTAACCATTTTTTTACAATCGCTATCGTCTAACTTATCGGGATCAAGCAAGACGGCAAAAGACTTTTGTTTCTTCGATTTTTTCTCTTGTAAAGACGTGTAAATGGATTTCATCTAATCAATTTAATTCCAAATATACTTATTTATTTATTCCCTTTTGAGATTTGGGCGCTTCCTTTAATGGGTGTTTTAGCGGAAAGGTAAACCTGGAATGTATCTTTCAATGTTTTCAGGATGAACCACGATACTAAGCGTTGCTCCCACTATTGGGTAAATGTTATTTTGCTTATAGTAGATATTATTACCAAAAGCATCGGAAGTTCCTGGAGGATAAAAATATTCCGTTTCTCTCATTGCATATAATCCGAGGTATATGTTTTTAGTGATTCCATAAAAAACATCTATTCTAAGTTTAGTAAAGTCGATGCTTCTGTTTTTATAAATATCAAATTGCAGGTTGCTATTCAGCAGTATTTTGTAGGACAATAAGAACCCTAATGGTCTTTTCAATACTTTAAAATCTTTATATAAGGCTGCACCTATTCCAGCTTGAATGTCACTGTTTTTGTCAAAAAAAGTAGTATTGAAATGGTGAATATACTCTGCAGATAATTCCTTTATAAATTGAACCGAGCCGATTTTACCCCGATGGGTAAGATTTCCCTTTATCGTAGCCATATTTAAATGCGTATCGTACGCAAGACGATGCGAAATCGAACCACCCAAATACCAACGGCCTCCAACATTCATTTCTAATCCCAGCCTATTGTATAATCTTGTGCTGTTAGTTACTCTGTATCTATAGTTTTGATTAAAATTATAATCTGCGCTGTAATACACGCAACTGTTCTTTTTAAAATAATACTCTCCCTTCACTCCTGAAAGAACCGTAGTATTGGTATACTGCTTATATATAGACGCATCTGCGGGTAAACTTTGGGCCAGCAACCCAGCTGTCTTCAAAAAACAAATGGAAAACGTGATTATAATTTTTCTATTCTTCATATCTATTCACACAAAACGACTCTTTTACAAGCTAATTATAAAATTTGAACAAAAAAAAACACGAGACTAAATGATCTCGTGTAGTATTCTAAGTCGAATCTAATCCGACTAACTCTCTGGAAAGTTAAGAAAGCAAAGAACTTACGAATGTAGTCGTAGATTCAGCTGGTTTAGCTGCTGCTTTTTTCTTTGGAGCTGCTTTTTTCTTAGCTACTGGTTTTTTAGCAGCTACTGCTTTCTTAGCTGCTGGTTTTTTGGCAACTACCTTTTTCTTAGCTACTGGTTTTTTAGCAACTACTGCTTTCTTAGCTGCTGGTTTTTTAGCAACTACCTTTTTCTTAGCTACTGGTTTTTTAGCAACTACTTTTTTCTTAGCTACTGGTTTTTTAGCAGCTACTTTCTTTTTTGGAGCTGCTTTTTTAGCGGCTACTTTTTTTACGGGCTTCTTTGCTGTTGCCATGTGATCCTCCTTTTTTTAAATTGTTAAAACTAAGTTTAATTATTAAACTAAAAGCAATTCAATAATATAGTTTTTTTTTTAAAGTTCCAAATATTTTACAAATTATAGCCTCAGTATTTTCCCCTAAAACCCTTTTAAACTGACTGTTCCGATACGCTTTTCAGCATATCCATGACGCATATTTTACCTATAGAAAAAAACAGACACTCTGTATCCCTTTAATATCCGATGATACAGAGTGTCTGTTTTTTTTATTGAAAAAAAGTCTTATAAAATACTATTGATTCAATTCGCAATTTTTTAATTGAAAATATTTTTCAACATTTTTAAAATATTTTTTAAATATTGACCTCAATTTGATTTCTTAAAAGATCTTCCATCGTTTCGCGCTTGCGAATCAACACCACTTTTCCTTCTAAAATCATAACTTCGGCGGGTCTAAAACGAGAATTATAATTAGAACTCATACTAAAAGCATAGGCTCCTGCATTTTTTATCCCTATTACATCGCCCTCTTTCACTTCTTCCATTTCCATATCGGTAGCGAACGTGTCAGTCTCACAGATATAACCTACCACATCGTAGGTCTTCCTTATCCCTGCTGGGTTTGACGCATTAAAGATACTGTGGTAAGCATCGTAAAGCATCGGACGAATAAGATGATTTAGTCCTGAATTGACACCTACAAAAGTGCAAAGTGGCGATTCTTTCACCACATTTGTACGTACAAAAAGAAAACCGCTCTCACTTACCAGATATTTTCCTGGTTCAAACCATAATTCTAATTCTTTTCCATATCGTTTGCAAAATGAACCAAACGCTTCTTTCATTTTTACTCCAAGATCTAACACATCCGTCACATAATCGCCCTCTTTATACGCAACTTTAAAGCCACTGCCAAAGTCAAGAAACTTTAATCCAGTAAACATCATTGCAACTTGAAAAACCACTTCTGCCGCTTGTACAAAGGCTTCTGCATTTTTAAAATCTGAACCACTGTGTACATGCACCCCTGTAACATTAATGTTATATTGATCTTTAAGCGCATAAACTTGTTCTATCTGATCGACGGAAATCCCAAACTTGGAGCGTTTATGTCCTGTCATTATTTTTTTATTACCTCCTGCATCAATATGCGGATTTATTCGGACACAGATTGGATAACTACTTCCATACTCCTTCCCAAATTTTTCTAGAAAGGGAATATTGTCAACATTTACCGTAACGCCAAGCGTAACGGCTTCTCGTATTTCTTCAAAATCTGAACAGTTGGGTGTAAACATGATGTTGTTGGGAGCGAAGCCTGCCATCAACGCCAATTTAACTTCCTGAATGGATACCACGTCCGCTCCAGCACCTGCTTTTCTCAACACTTTTAATACCGCCTGATTAGAAAGTGCTTTTGCAGCATACTTAATTCGCACGTTCGTTCCTTCAAACGCATTTTTAAGCTTTTTGTATTGCGAAACTATTTTCTCCGCATCGTATATAAATAATGGCGTACCATATTCGGCACAAACATCCAGCACATTGACTCCCTGAATTTGATATTGATTGTTTACTAATTCCATATTACGTTACTCTATTATATATAGTGTCGCAATTTACATTGTTTTTACATTGGTCAAAAATAATTTTCTGCTGCACGCTATTTGTTCTTTTCATAAAATTTTTATTATATTTGAAGCATAGAGCATAAAAAATGAACAATTATAAATTACATAAAAATTGGTGGTGGCAAACAAACTAAACGTTTTGTGAATATGCCCTCTATGTAATTAACTATATCATTAATATTAAGGCTTGCTGTTCACGGCAGGCCTTTTTTAATTTCAGTCATTTAAACAGTATGAAAAAATATCAATTAAAAACTACTTATAAGAAGATATTAGCCGACACCACTACGCCGGTAAGCATTTATCTTAAGCTTCGAGACAAATACCCCAATAGTATTTTACTGGAAAGTTCTGACTACCATGGCAACGAAGACATATATTCATACATCTGCTGCCAACCCATTGCAGGATTAAAAGTGGAAGACGGGACTTTGCTCCTCAACTATCCCGATGGAACGATTACCGCCAAGAAAATAACTCCAGAATTAAATATGACCGAAGAAATAGGGCGCTTCTCAAATACTTTTCAGGTCGACAAACTAAATTTTCCATTTATTACTGGAGGGATATTTGGCTATTGTTCTTATGATGCGGTAAGGTATTTTGAAGAAATAGAAATAGATACTTTTCCCTCAGAGTATAGAAAAATACCAGACATTCAATACCATGTGTACCGTTACCTTATCGTTTTCAACCATTTTAACAACGAAGTTTTCATTATAGAAAACAGTTATGGCGAAGAGGACGAAAGTGGTATCGCTAAAATTGAAGGGTATATTAGAAAAAGAGATTTCGCCACCTACAAGTTTAATCTGATAGCACGCGAAGAATCCAACTTTACTGATGGGGAATTTCTTGATGTGCTTCAAAAAGGAGTGAACCATTGTCATCGAGGCGATGTGTTTCAGATTGTACTTTCCCGAAGATTCTCTCGTCAATACAACGGAGATGACTTTAATGTGTACCGAAGTCTGCGTTCTATAAATCCTTCCCCCTATTTATTTTACTTCGATTACGGCAGTTTCCGTATCTTCGGGTCTTCGCCAGAAGCGCAGATTGTAGTAAAAAATGGCAAGTCAACGATCTATCCGATTGCTGGCACTTTCCGACGCACAGGAGACGATATTAAGGATTATGACTTGGCGAAGGAGCTGCTCAACGATCCAAAAGAAAACGCCGAACATATAATGCTTGTTGACTTGGCTCGAAACGATTTAAGCCGACATTGTGACAACGTACAAGTAGAAACGTTAAAAGAGGTTCAGTATTATTCTCATGTGATCCATTTGGTTTCAAAAGTAACTGGACAAATGCATGAGAAAGAGAATTTTGCTAAAATAGTAGGGGATACCTTCCCAGCAGGAACGCTTTCTGGTGCACCCAAACACAATGCAATGCAAATCATCAACCGTCTGGAACACGGCAACCGTGGTTTTTATGGCGGTTGTATTGGTTTTATGGGTTTTAATGGCGAGTTCAACAGTGCCATTATGATCCGCTCTATTTTAAGCAAAGACAATGTACTCTACTACCAAGCTGGTGCAGGGGTCGTTGCACTTTCCAACATCAATAATGAATTACAAGAAGTAAACAACAAACTGGCAGCTTTGAAAAAAGCGATTGAAGAAGCAGAGAAAATATAATTAGCGCATGAAAAAAATAGTAATGATAGATAATTACGATTCGTTTACCTATAACTTGGTACATATTGTAAAAAAACTGGGTTGTGAGATCGACGTATTTCGCAACGATAAAATAAGTATTGAAGAAGTAGGACGCTATGAAAAAATCATGCTTTCGCCTGGGCCTGGCATTCCTTCCGAAGCAGGCATTTTGCAAGAAATAGTAAAAACATATTCGCCAACAAAAAGTATTCTTGGCGTTTGTCTTGGATTACAATGTATCGGAGAAGTTTTTGGCGGAAAACTCACCAACTTAGACAAAGTATTTCACGGCGTCGCTACTCCCATAGAACTCACCAACAGTAAAGATCCTCTTCTTTTCAAGGATTTGCCCGACACGTTCTCCGTAGGCCGCTATCACTCTTGGGTAGTAGACGCCGCTGGCTTTCCCGAAGTATTAGAAATAACGGCAGTGGACGATTCTGGAAAAGTGATGGCGCTAAGACATAAGAATTTTGATGTGCGTGGCGTGCAGTTTCATCCCGAGTCTATATTGACGGAACATGGGGAAAAAATTATAGAGAATTGGTTGAAGGCGTAAATAAAATGGCTTATTAAAATAGTTCGTTAACACTAATTGTAAGATGGCTCAGAAGAGCCGTCTTACAATTAAACCAACGTAACTAGTTAATATGCAATTTGCGAAGTTTATAATTTTGATGACGTATTTTCTTGTGCAATTTTTTTATTTCATGTTCTGATTTCTTATCCCAATTATCCAAGTGTTTATCATAGTCGTCAATGGCTTTGTATTGATTGTTGAGCAGTCCTGACTGTGCTTGTTTGCCTGTCGAAGAAATCATTGTTTTACTGTTTTTTAATTTTTTTTTGGCTGAAGGAATATTGTTATTGTCTACATCTGTAATAGCCGACTCTAACAAATCATTTGTAGTAAAGTAAACGACTTTGTCTAATACAGCATCGTCTAGCTTTTGATCGCAGGTATCGTTACTTTTTGTAGGGCTCAATGTGTTTACCTTCTTTTGTACCATACGAGTACCGCTAATAACATTATCATACGTAAGAGCAGTATTGAAAATAACAGGCATATTCAACGGTTGCTTTACCGTAAATTTCAATAAAATTCCGTTCGTTTCATTTGGATGCACTTCTTTTAAATCTATGTTGACTGTATTATTCAAAAGTGTATGATGCTGTCCATATACTCTCGTTAATTCGAGATAATCGGAAGGAAAATCGATTGCCAAACTTGCATTTTTAGCTACCACAGACAACAGTGTTTGTACCTCCGAACCCAATTCGTATGAGGCATCCTGAGGCGTTTCGATATAGTGATAATTTCCTCCTCCTGCTTCCGCAAGATCGTGCATAAGGATTTCGTCAAATTCATGCCCTAGTCCAAAAGTAGAAAGCGAAATGTTATTTCTTGCACTATTACCCTTCACCATTCGCTCTAATAAATAAGCGTCCGTAATACCTTCGTTGGCATGACCATCAGACATAAGAAATACTTTATTTATTTTATTGCCGTCGTAGGTAGATTTTACTTCTTCGTATCCTTTCTCCAATCCCCCACTTATATTCGTAGCTCCCCGAGGATGGATGTGTTCTAGTTTTCTTTTTACATGTTCTCTATTCATCAAAGGTTCAGAGCGGTGAAGCACTTGTACTTCATGGTCGTAAATAACGATCGACATATTATCTTTTGGATCCAGACGATCGATCAAATATTCAAGCGCCATTATACCATAACGAATCCGGTCTCCTTCCATCGAACCGCTTCGATCAAAAACGACAGATATATTTAGGGGGATTCTTTTGCCAAACGAACACCCTTGTAAATCTAGATATAGGTATACTTCTTTTTTCCCTGAACAAAAATAGGCATTGTCGAGAGTGGTTTTAAGTCTGATCGTGGTATCATTGGGACTAAGCGTACCCGAAGCATTTGTCGCTACCTGAGCTGATACTGGAAATTGTATAATTATGGTTCCTGCTATTAACAATGTGCAAAACAAAAAAAGCTTCTGTACAATTTGCTGGCGCTGGCTTTTCATAGTTGTAAGATTTAAAAGATTAGCTGTTTGTTTTATTTATAGTATAATGATAAAAAAACATTCTGTATAAAATCTATAGCTAAAAAATGAAAAATATTATCTCATTAGAATTATCATTGTTTTCACTTTTCCCTCTCACTAATTTTAAACGGCAAATTGTTTCAGATGGTGATCCAGATGTTTTTGAAACATATTATTCCATTCTGACTTACTTAATTTTCCAAAACCATGGGACTCTTTTCCATCAAAATAATCTTCTCCTAAATCTTGTGTTCTCCGAACATACGTGATGAGTCTTTGTTTTTCCACCTCGAAATCAGGTTCATCAGAAATAATAAAATCAGGACCTGTAAGACCGTTTTCTTTATAAGGTTTTGTGTTTATAACATTCTCCTTCACAAACAATTTCATTATTGCTTTAATGAAAACACCTGGCTTCTTATGTTTGTTTTCGAAAATATATTCATACGTAACACAACAATGTGCAAGCATTTTTGACACCGACATCTTACCCCACATGGGTTGTGTGGTATTCGTTAGCATATTAATTCTGTCTACTAATCCTTCTGAAATTTCTTTGGTAAATACGTTTGGCAATTCCATATTACTTCTTATTTAATACTAAAATTAATGACTATGTTGCATAGAATTGATTGCAACGAAGTAAAACTGGTATGTCTTCATAAAGGTGCTTCCCCTTTACTTATCCTCTCTTACCTAACGATGTCGCTGACTTAATAATTTTCACCGCTTCTCTCTTTTATAGTTTATAGAAAATTATTTATCGAGGCTACCTATGATGCGGTTGCATTAAACGCCTTCCTCTTGGTAGATTTAAGAGACTATTAGCATCTGGGCGGGTAAGACCATAACGACAAAACAAGCCAAATGTATTTCTGGAATTGTCCGTTGTATTACCACTGTAATCATAGAACCCTGTTGTAACGCCAATGCCAAAGTGCTTCCAGAATTGTCCGTATATAGTGTAAGACAGTTCCAACATTAGAAAATTGTTTGAATCAAATACATAGCCCGCACCCACAACCATCTCATTAGAGAAAATTCCATACTGAGCTATTTCCATGGAGATTTTAGCTTCCGCATACGTCGTTCCATTATGTGCGGTATCTCTTCTTAGTGCGTTTCTTCCCAAGGCAACTCCAACATCCATAATTCCAAAAGATTTCCCTAATTCTATATTCTGACTGATTTTGTCTTTCAGATAATTCGCTCCAGTAAAGACACACAACGGAAGTGTGCGCACATAGATGGTATTTATAAATTTCTGCTTCGTCTTAGGTAAAACAATTTTTGAGGTATCAAGGCTGTTTTGTGCTTTTCCAACCGTAAAGGAAAGCATTACGAAAAAAACAATTAATGCACGATTCATATTAAATCATTGGTTTAATTTATTATATACAAATAGGTAAGAAGTGAGCAGTAAAAAGGGAAAGACAATAATGCTTACTTTTTTACTTCTTACTCTCTTTATTATTCATTCGCCACATAATTATCCCATTTCTCTACCACTGTCACCATGTCTTCTGGCAGGTCTGAATCAAATTGAATGAATTTTTTGGTGCGTGGATGAATGAAACCAAGCGACTTAGCATGCAACGCTTGACGCGGAATTATTTTAAAACAATTGTCTACAAACTGTTTGTATTTAGTGAACGTTGTACCTTTTATTATTTTATCTCCGCCGTAGGTTGCATCGTTGAAAAGCGGATTTCCTTTATGCCTCATGTGTACGCGTATCTGATGCGTGCGACCTGTTTCCAAATTACATTGTATAAGCGACACATAGCGCATCGCCTTGAGTGTCTTGTAGTGTGTTATGGCTTCTTTCGCAAATTCTACCTCTGGAGAATGCACCATCATTACTTTTCTGTCTTTATTGCTCCTTCCAATAAATTCATGAATCGTACCGTTTGCTGGATTTGGTTCTCCCCAAACAAGCGCCTGATAAGTGCGCTCTATGCTGTGGTCAAAAAATTGCTTTGACAAATGCGTCATCGCATATTCCGTTTTGGCAATCACAAGTAATCCCGAAGTGTCTTTGTCTATGCGGTGTACAAGCCCAGGACGTATTGCTCCATTTCTGTGCGTAGGTAAATTTTGAAAATGAAAAGTTAATGCATTTACCAATGTACCCGACCAATTGCCAACTGCAGGATGTACTACCATCCCTGCAGGTTTATTTACAATGAGAAACTCTTCGTCTTCGTATATAATATTTAGAGTAATGTTTTCGGGTAGCACCGTATGATCTCTTGGCGGTTCTGGCAAAGAAACCGTAATAAGGTCGCCAGGTCTAATTTTGTAACTGGCCTTCGTTGGTTTTTCATTTACCAGAATAGCGTCTGCATCAATGCCATTCTGAATTTTACTTCTGCTCGCATTGGGAAGTTTATGCATCAAATATTTATCTATCCGCTCTGCCGACTGCCCATTTTCTACTGTTAACCTATAATGTTCAAAAAGCTCGGTTTCTTCTGAAAATTCTTCTATATCATTTTCTTCCTTCATACACGCTATAATTCTCCTTTGCAAAATTTTTCGGATATTTGGGCAGGATTCATTTTATCCTGCAAGTTAACTAAAACTTATTATTGTTTTGCTAAACCTACAATTGCCTTCTCCCATACAGGAAATAAAAGATTCTTTACTAGATGAAAAAAAGGTTCGGCTCTTTATAAAACGAGAAGACCTGATTCATCCGATACTCTCAGGCAATAAGTGGCGCAAATTAAAATACAATATTCTGAAAGCAAAAGAAGAGGGACAAGATACAATCCTAAGTTTTGGAGGCGCTTATTCCAATCATATACACGCCTTGGCAGCAGCGGCAAATGCCTTTGGATTAAAATCTATTGGAATAATAAGAGGAGATGAAATCGTAGCGCTCAACAATACTCTTGCTTATGCGAAGTCCTGTGGAATGGAACTTTCTTTTGCATCAAGAGAAGACTATAAAAGAAAAACAGAAGACGATTTTATTACAACTCTTCACGAAAAATTTGGCGAATTTTATTTGATTCCGGAGGGGGGCTTTAATACCGAAGGAATGAAAGGCTGTATGGACATTGTCGAAGAGGTAAAAATTGATTACAATATTATTTGCTGCGCTTGCGGCACTGGTACTACTATCGCCGGAATTATTGCTTCTTTACCAAAAGGGAAAAAGGCGATTGGATTTCCTGTATTAAAAGGGGGCGATTTTCTTTATAACGAAATAAAGACCTTGCTACCCAAAACAGATCCGCTAGATAACAACTGGCATTTGGAAACAAATTACCACTTTGGAGGATATGCCAAATGGAACAAAGAACTGCTTGATTTTATAAATGATTTTAAAGAGAAACAGGGAATACAATTGGACCAGGTTTATACTGGAAAACTCTTATTTGGATTGTTTGACCTACTAAAAAAAGATTTTTTTAAAGAAGGTTCTTGTATCGTCGCTTTACATACTGGAGGATTACAAGGCCTTTTGAATGAGTAATCTCCAACCTTAATTTTAAAACAATATATTGATTTATACTCAAACTGGTATTTATACGATATAGATTTTTAACTATCTCTGTTTTTTAGCCCAAAAAAGATCATTTATAGATATTAAAAGGGTATGAAAAAACAAATAAGAAAAGACCTATTCAATATGTAAATCATAGAATCACACGAAAACAAATTCAATATTCCCAAAAAACACTATATTAAAGAATGTTTAACAACAGTTATTTTTTACTCAAAGTGATGTGGAAAGGTGTAAATAGGGAGAAGGGGGGAAATTTATGAACTGGATGCTATGACATACAAATAATATACTGTAATTTAATTTGTATTTAAAAAGGAACTACTGCTACTAAGTATGGAAAATAACGCTTTTAGTTTTATTTTGAAGTTTTTATCAGGATTTATGGTTTTCATTTGCACGAGTATGATGAGCAATGCACAGGTGTCTCCTTATCAGATTCCTCCCAAATGGCAATTTGGATACAAAGCTGGTTTGGATTTTGGAACTTCGCCCTTTACAATCAGCCCACCCAATATATTAAACACGAATCCCACTGACAATAGTGGTGGAGCAGATGCAATTGGAGGTCTAGAAGCAAGTTCAACGGTGTGCAATCCATCATC
Organism: Cytophagales bacterium; assembly: GCA_043732665.1. Taxonomy (GTDB): domain Bacteria; phylum Bacteroidota; class Bacteroidia; order Cytophagales; family Cytophagaceae; genus JANYCO01. The sequence continues at coordinate 11,003 of JAYTHK010000168.1, forward strand.
GGCTATTGTAGCTTATTGCAACCAATTGAGAGTTTATAATGCTGCTAATACCCGCTTTCCTATTAGCCTTGCCGCCTCAACTGGGTCTTCTACCGATGGTGCTGTAGCTCTACCCGATCCTGGAAATGCGAATCAATTTTACATATTCGTAGCCAATGACCAGACTGGTGGCGGTCCTGGGCTCTTCCAAGGAGTGAGTTATGTCATTTTTAACACCTCTACCAATACCTTATCTGCTACTACAAATTTATTTTCAACAACTTTAAATATTGTCGATGAATCAATTTGTGCAGGATCAGACAGCAGCAGCGGTTATTGGATAGTAGCTCATGGATACGCCCACGGAGCTTCGGTGGGAAATGAATATTATGTTTGGCATCTTACCGCTAGTGGTGTGACAGCACATACTACTTTCCCCCAAGTTCCGGCAGGCGCTTTGTCAGAATATAGTAGTAATGCTTCTATCAAAATCAATCAATGTCAGGATAGAATCGCCTGGGGAGATGCCGCAGGTAAATTCGAAGCCTATAGCTGGAACAAAAGATTCGGTACTATTGGCGCTAGCTTAATACAACAAAATACGGGTAATAATATCTATGGACTTGAGCTATCTCCTAACGGAAGATTTGCATACGTGGGTGGGCTTAGTAGTAATAATATTTATCAGATTGACATCAACACTCCTGCAAACCCACCATTACTGATTTACCCTGTAGCTAGTTCTGTAGCGCCTAATGCCGTAAATGGTACCGCCGAAATCGGTACAATGCAGCTTGGACCTAATGGTAAAATATATGTATCACATGTTTCAGGTACCGGCAATACGAATGCTGTATATATTGGAACGGTAAGCAGTCCTAATACGCTAGACGCAGGAGGTGGAATAGGTACAGGAAGTAATTATGATCCAAGAGGGTTTGCGTTGAAGCCGAATGACGGAGCGTTTTACCCTAATTATTATCTGGGTATTGCCAATGAAGGTTGGATGACCCCAACCAATCCGACCATTACACTAAGCGCCGGTGCTACCTGTTCTAAAGTAGTACATTCGATTAATTTTCAAACTTATTTTGGGACTGCCATAGATATTAAGAATAGTACTGTTCAATGGAGTTTTGATAATGGCGTAACATGGACAGCTGCGGGTAGCACAGACGCTGGAGGAAGTATTAATCCGTATACCTACGATTACGGGGGAACTGTGTCGAAGACAGCAAAAGTTAAATTCAATGATTTAGTTTGTAATAATTATCAATGGACTGCACTCAAGGCCGTAGTCACCTCTTGCCCTGCACCTGTAAAAATGCTTTATTTTACTGCTGTAAAAAACAATGAAGCTGTTTTGCTAAATTGGGCAACTGCCTACGAACAAAATAGCAGCTACTTCCTTGTTCAGCGTTCCTCCGATGGTATTCATTTTACTACGATTGGAAAAGTTAATGCAGGAGGAAATTCAACCAATTTTATTCAATATTCCTATACTGACTATTCACCAGCCTCAGGAATTAATTATTACAGATTAGTAGAATATGATTTGAATGGTACTTATGAAAATGAGGTCATTAAGTCGGTAACCATGGATGAAGTTATGGTTCAGATTTACCCTAATCCTTCTCAGCAATCCTTTACAATTGTTAAACAAAGTAGTGAAGAAATCAATATGGTAGTGACTGATATGACAGGAAGAGAAGTGTACTCCACCACGCTAAGTAATATGAAAGAAGTATCCTTCGGTGATTTTTTAGCGAAAGGAATTTACTCTGTCAAATTTACTACGTCTGAAAAAACTATTGTTAAAAAAATCGTAAAAGAGTAGCGAAAACCTTCCCTTTATATAATCTATCCTACTGGTGCTCATACCAATGGTTCATGTTTTATTCTTCCCATCCCAAGCGCCTATCGCTCTTTATCCGGGCTTTCCAAAAGTATAACATTGCCTTTTTTAAAAAACGAGCATAATAGATAGACGTTACTATCCATTATGCTCGTTTGCTATTATCACTTAAATACTAGTCCTGTACTTTCTCAAATACCAATCTATGGTGATCCATTGTTTCTCTTTCGAAACAAACTTTGTTTGGACTCACTTTAAAAACAGCTACTTGATGTCTGAATTCTTTATCAGTAAGGTATTTTGGAATTAAAGAGGCATAAAGAAGGTATTTATGGAGATTGAATTTTCTAAATCCTTTTCTCCATCTTATGATCGTTTCAATATAATCTAAACGTCCACTACTTTCAGAGATTAATTTGAAATGCGGTAGTGCATTTTTAACTACTTGTTCATATCCATAAGGCAACCAAGAACCAGGGAATTGTTTAACCATTAAACCCAAGGTATAGGCATCTATATTTGTGGGATCGTCAAGGCTTATTTTTTCTAATGGCAACATGTTTTTACTGAATACCATCGTCTGCATGTAGAACCTTCCTCCAACAGGCAAAAGGTCGTTTAGCGTTTTGAAAAAACGAGCATAAACCTCATCTTGTTTTCCTGCTTTGTATTCTTCTATTGAGCAAAAATGCTCTAACCCACCGATACAAGAAATAGCATCAAAGGTGCCGAAATCTGCAGGAGTAATTTCTCTACAGTCTTTTACTCTTACGTCCAATCCGTTTTTTACACAAGCTGCGGCTTGCCCAGAAGACAAAGTAACACCCATTGCGTTTGCTTTAAGTCCTCTTAAATGGTTAAGGAACGGCCCCCATCCACAAGCCATATCTAATACTCTACTTCTTTCTTTTATATTCAGGCTTTCTGCAATAAATTCATGTTTCTTTTTTTGGGCTTCTGCAATGGTCATAGAAAAGTCTCCACCAAATCTTGCTCCACTGTAATCTGCCATTTCACCAATACTCAATCTAAATATTTTATCGATTGTAGTATACGTGAAATCAAGGTCATTTTTATTCGCCATTTTTTGTAAAACTTTTAGGTAAGAAGATAATTTTTTAAAAGAAGTCGAATCAACAAAAACTGAAAGACAGAAAACGTTGATAAAAAACTGCTTATTCGAGCAAGGTAGATGTAATTTGATGAATTACCAAATGGATTATCGTAAAGAATGTTAACGGTTAGACAAGGTATATACTAGCACACAATCCGAATTTTATCTTAACGATAAATTATTCTCTTCCTTTGTTTTTTTTCATTTCATTCAACATCTTCCAAAACAGAAATGAAATCACAGTGCCAATTGCCATCCAAATAAAAAGTTTATTCTCAAACCAGCGTAATGGTTTTTCTTTGCCTTTTTCACTTTTTATTTCTTTTATTTCCAAAGACTTCGCTTCAATCTTGCTTACTGGAAGTGTCGGTAAAACTTGAGGAATGCTGTCTACAAAATAACGTAAATCATAAACAGGTGCTGTCGCAGTAGAGTCTCCATAAACTAAACGGTATTCTTTCCCTTTTTCTAGATACGCTTTAAGATACCTAGTAAGTTGCCAAGTATGAATACTGTCCAACTTCAAAGAGTGATTGTCGTCGTTGTCAATTACCAGATAAATTTCCTTTTCTCTAAAATAAGTCAAGTCAAACTCGTTAAGTGAATAAGAATTTAATTCCAGCGTAGTAATAGGTTCATAAGAGAGTATACGTCCTTTTTTATCTTCTATCTTTTTGACTACTGTTGCCAGACGTCTATAATAAAGAGGTCCTTTAAAATCAAATCGAATTCGATTGACTAGATAATTATTATCAAACGTTACTTTGATATAGGTTTGCTTTAATTTGTTACTGTCTGCTTGCTCAAATTTCGGGGTAGGTACACTTTGATATTTCCCCTCTTTCAAATACGTTTCATAATTCCCCACTTGTAAAATATTGACTGGATAGCTCCATCTGTCGGAATACCAATACATCCAACGGTCTTCATCCCAGTAACCTCTATCAACGATATCAAAGCGGTAATACAAATAGTCTGTCAGAGGAAAATTAATATAGTTGACCACCTTGGTATCTGTTGCGCTACAGGTAGTATAAAATACATCGTATTTTTTTACACTATACCAATTCAGACCATCGTCACTACCTGCCATGCGGTAAACCTTAATAGCGTCCGAGTTTTTTAAGATCAAGCAAATATTGTTGATCGGTTTTTTACCTGGATTTTTGATCACGAGTTTGGTACAACATTTATCTACTATCTGTTTGGATACAATGGGATATTCTTTAAACTGCTCGGTAACAAAATAAGGCTCTTCGCTCTTTTGTACGTAGGAAACTTCATAACCCTCCGAATCTAATATTCTTATATCGGAATAATCACTTCTTAGCTTCGATCCTATTTCCGGA
>JAYTHK010000169.1:0-5045 GCA_043732665.1 Cytophagales bacterium
TTCCATCATCTTTTCTACCATCGTTGCCAGAAGGTAATGTACTAGTTGTAGTATGATCTGGGGGGACTGACCCTTCCCAATCAAAAAAATTGACAACAGGCATTTTAAACGGTTCTGCTTATCTGCCTTTAAGCCGTAATACTTGATTACTTCCGAGATTGTGAGCTTGCTTTTGATTTCTGCTATTTCCATTGTAAAAACTATTTTAAATTATTTTTTGTCTTTTAGTACAATGGGGCAAAAATAGGTATTATTGTATTATTACACAAGTTTAGTTTTAATTCATTTTAGTATTATGGTATTATTCGCTAATTTTGTTGCCTAAAATGTCCATAAAATGAATATAGGGGATAATATCAAAAGAATAAGAACGGCTAAAAGCCTTTCGCAAAAAGAAGTAACGGTAAATGCTAAACTGGATACGGCTCAGTACAGCCGTATTGAGAACGGTAAAACTGATCCCTCTGTAACTACATTAGAACGCATTTCAAAAGCTTTGGGGGTTTCCCTGTCGGATTTGTTCGCTTCTACTGAAGAACTCAAGGAAATAAACTCTTACGATAAATCTATAATGGAAAAAGTGGCGTTAATGGAAACGCTGAACGATGAAGAAAAACATACCATATATGTAATGCTTGATGCCTTTATTGGTAAGCGTAAATTAAAGGATGCTTTGAGCGGTGTGCTTAATGATGTAAAGTAAGAAAGCCACCTAATCGGTGGCTTTCTTGCTTCTTAACTTAAATAATCTCCAAATAATTAAAACCAATGATAGAAAAACTCCAAGCATAGATAAAAACTTATTCCTATCTACTGCATAGTATTTTTCTTTATTCACTTCAAACCATTGATATTTACTCTTTACCTGCTCAAAATCTGTATTGCTTAAATCATTAAAACTTATTTCGGGATTACCTTTCTTACTCTTGTAGCCTGTTTCGTATGAAGTTAAATATCTGATAGTATTTAAGCTATCCGTACACTTTACAACTACTGATATATCATTATAGCCGTAGGCTAAAAAGTCTTTGATTTTAAAACTATTTTTTCTGTAGCTAAAGCCAATCCCAACCAATTCAAAATCATCTTCATCTTTTAATGTAAATGAAAATTGTCCTCCATCGTCTGGCTTTAAGTTGTAAGGTATTTTCTCATTACAAAAACTACATTCTATACCATAATGATAGCCTTCTTTATCATATTTAATATACAATAAAAAACATACAATAAATGAGATGCTAAACAGTATAATCAATACATTTTTTTTCATACCAATACAGATTATTTTTTCTCCTCTACTGGTTTAAAAAAGAATGTTCTCTCTCTTGTTTTATAAGGATATGGTGTGCCTCCCCATTCTAAATTAGGTCCCATTTCATCAGCCTTATACCTGTCAAAAACTTTACCTAAAGACCTTTCTGCTACAAAATTAGGATCCCAAAAACCATCTGTTTTATTAGATGAATTTTTATTTGTGTTGGTAAACAAGGTAAATGTTGCTGCACTTGAAGTACCATTGTTTGTTACACTATAATCTACTCCTGTATTTCCAATATGAAATGAACCTGGTAAGTCTGTCATATTAACAGAAAAATATCCTGTAGCTTGAACTTTTTCAGATGTTATTTTAGTAAGCTTTGTTTGAAACTTATCAGAACCTAACAGTTGACTTGTTGATTGGTCTCCTACATCTGCAGCTGTACCACTTCCGTTATCGTAGTGAGCTTTCGCCTCAGTTGTATTATTTACAACTGGTCCACTTGCAGATTTTGTACCTACCCATAAACTACTTTGAGCAAAGGATTGTCCTTCTTTTAAATTCAAAACACCTTTGCTATTTGCAGTTACTCCACCTCTGTTTAGCATCTGCATTGCATTACTTTGATTAGTGCCTAAAAATTTAGCCATTGAATAAGAATTGTCGCCTCTCTGTGCTACAAGATTTCCTGTTGCATCCCATTCCCATTGTCCGTCTGGGTCGGTGTATCGTATTGGGTTACAGAAGAATATTCTGGTGAGTTTGGTTACTTTCTCTTTGGGGATACAATCCGAGATTTGTTTTAAAAGTCTAGTCTTTCCGCTTCCGCTGCTCCCTTGTATCAAAGCATGGAGCGTTTCAGGCATTTTGTAACTGGAAGCAATCAAAAGTAAAAAAATACGGTTCTTTTCTTCTCCTACTATTCCTGCTTTCCCTAAGATTTCATTTAACCGCTGTATTAACTTTGGCTTTTTGGCGAAGGTTTCCAGTTGTTCTCTTTCTTTTATTGTCAAAGGAATTATAATATCCTTTTCATCTTCGCTTGGGTTTCCAGCCTCCTGCAGCTGTTGTTCTCTGAACTCGTCGAGTAAATCCGTTAGTTTGTAAAGGTCAGCTTCTAAGAGATCTTTTCTAAGATTGAGTTTCTCGGCTATTTCTTTACATAACTTTTCTACCGCTTTGTCTTCGTATAAATTTACCCTGTTTCTGGATTTTAAAAGGCTCGTAGGGTGCTGGGTAACTAATGTTACGCTCATACTGTCCAGTACTTTGCTAATACCTCCCTGTATAAAGTAAGTCGCTGTATCGGTCTTGTAGCTGATTTTAAAAGGGTTCTTCGTGTTTAAAAGAAGGTCTTTAGTTTTTAGTCCTGAGTCCTGAGTTTGATTTGGTAATGAAGTTGATTTTTCTTTTTCAATTGAAAAAAAAGATTTTCTGTTTTCTAAAAGATGAGTAAAGACAGCAGGCTGATGGGCGGTTAACGTCTCGTTTACATCTTTACAGGGTAAGTCCAGACTTGTAATTAACCATTTATCATTAATACTTAACAATTGATTTGCGTATTTAGCTGTCGCCTTGCGACCTGCTTCATCGTTATCAAAAGCAAAAATAATTTCTTTGAGGTGTTTTAATTCTTTGATGGCTTCTATATGTTCATTGGTTAATCTGTTCGTTCCGTAAGCTGCTAAAACGCTGTACGGACTTGTTATCTCTGCTATCTGTAACAAGGAAGCGGCATCTATAATAGATTCGGTTAGAATCAACTTTTCGGTTTCTGCTTTCGGATAATTTGGGTAAAGCCCTTCACTCTCTTTTAAATAAAAATGTTTCTGGTCTTGGTTGTTTGCAGTGGAACGGAAGTACATTCCTGTGAGCTGACCGCTTCGGTTTTTTAAGGGGAACGCTATACACTCTTTGCCAAAAGCTTTGTACGCCTGACCGCCAACCCTGCTGTTTGTCCCTTGCGGACTCAGCAACCCTACTTCCACACAGGAGTTTATTAACGCTTCATCCTTTCTGCTCCCGTGGTGGAACTGTGCCGTATTATAACCTAACTCTAGTTTTATCGGGTCTAATCCTCTTGATTTTAGATAGTCCTGCGCTGGTTTGCTGTTCGCTACCGCATTGCGGAAGTAGCTGAACATCTTAAGCAGTACTGCTGTTCTTGTAAGGCTATCCATTTTTTTTGTGGGCGTTGGTGTTTGGATTTTGGTAGTTGGGATTTCTCCGCTCAGTGCCTGCGCTTTGCCGATGGCTTCGGATTTTGTACTGTTTTCTTTATACATTATAAAATCTATCTGATCTAACGCTTTACCATGTATGGGGCAGTTGGAGGAAAAACAATAAACCGTACCCGTCTTTTCGTACACCTGCATACTGGGCGTTTTATCTGCATGAAAAGGACAGCGTATGCGCCCGTTACTATCCGCTTGTAGACCGTAGTAACTTAGTACTGCCGATATGCTGAGGTTGGATTTGATTGCTTGAATGTCCATTAGCGTACAGGGATTTTGGATAGGAATAGATTTCTGACAGCGTATACCGTTTCGTAACTCCCTATTATATCGGTTAAACTCTCTGGCTCTTTGTGAAGATTCAATAACGCACTAAGCATGATTTCATTTAGAGCGGTGACTATCTCAATAGCGGTATAATCTTCTAAAAAGCTTTCTAAAGTGTGGGAACTGGAAATTGGGGTCATCTTCTGAAAATAGTTTAGTTTTTTTACCTTCAACTCATATTTGTGTTCAATATTACAGATATGATTTATAAAAACCAAAATAAATATGAGTAATAAAACATATATTTGTACACCAATTCACTCAAAAAAATTCGATTTAGTATTAAATACACACAAATATGAGCTTCGGACAAAGGATTATTCAGGTAAGAAAAGAGAAAAATATCTCTCAGGATGAACTGGCAAAAAAATTACAGGCTACCGCAACTACTATTGGACGTTATGAGCGGGATGAAGTAAAACCTTCTATTGAAGTGGCTGTACGTATTGCCGAGGCACTTGAAGTATCCCTAGATTATTTAACAGGGGTTTCCAAAAACGAACTTAAAGATAAAAAAATGATAGACCGTATTAATTCTCTTCTTACTCTACCTGAAAAAGACAGGGAACATATACTATATGCTATTGACGGTCTTATTAAATCTGCTAAATTTCAAATGCTTTAAGTATTTTATTATACTTTCTAAAAATCACTACAACTATGAAAATTTTATTAGATATACCCGATAGTAAAGCGCATTCCTTCTTAGAGGTAATTAAAAGCATTTCATACGTAAAAGCCAAAACACTTACTGACGGGAAAGCCAAAATCATGGAAGATATAAGGGAAGCCGTGGAAGAAATGAAATTGATTAGAGCAGGAAAAAAGAAAGCTCGTAACGCAGAAGATTTTTTAAATGAGTTATAACGTAAAAACTATTGACGTCTTTGAGAGAGAGGCGAAAAGGCTTATTAAAAAGTATGCCTCTTTGAAAAAAGAAATTACTGCCTTGGTAGAGGAACTCAAAGAAAATCCCAAACAAGGAACCGCTATTGGTAAGAATTGCTACAAAATAAGGCTCTCCGTTGCTTCTAAAGGCAAGGGGAAATCTGGTGGTGCTAGAATTATTACCAACTTGGTAGTAGCAGACAATACCGTTTATCTATTATCCATCTACGATAAAAACGAAAAAGAAAACCTCTCCGATAAAGAACTCGAAGAACTTGTAAAAAATATTCCAATCTAACTTCTCCCCATAACTCAACCTCCTGTAAAACTTATTTTAG
>JAYTHK010000170.1:0-5038 GCA_043732665.1 Cytophagales bacterium
CTTTAGTTGTTATGACTATTATAATTTGAGCCGAAAAATAGTAAAAAAGAGCAAATTTAATTTACTATTTATTCTACTAGCTGTCCCCTGCTTTTTGAATGCTCAGCATAAGGATACGATAAAGTATGTTAAAAAAAACCTGCTTAAAAACAATTTTATTACTCATAATGGAATAATACATTATAACCAAGAAGATCTTATAGATGTATACCGGTTCATCCTGCATAAAGATATGAACACTAGGAAATATACTTATGAGCATAAACATATTGCTGGAAAGCCGCACATTTCTGTATTGCCTGCGGCTGGCTATACCCTAACAACAGGCTTCGCTGGCGTAATCAGCAATAATATCGCTTTCTATACCAGTGATTCAGCCACACAAAAAATCTCCAGTATATTCACTAGCGTTGCTTATACACAGCACAACCAAATTATACTTCCTATTCATTTTAACTTATGGACAAAAGGCAATAAATATAATATTGTTACCGAATGGCGTTATATGAAATTCCCTTCTCCCACTTATGGCTTAGGGGGAAGTACTTTATTGAAAGATGGTTATAATATTGATTTCTCTGATTTGAAACTTCATCAAACGATATATAAAGGCATTTCAAAAAATTTATACGCTGGCTTCGGCTATTTCTTCGATTATTTTTGGAATATCAGCGAAACAAAGGTACCTGCTAATACTCAGACTGATTTTGAAAAATATGGAATAAGTAAGTCTGAATCTGTTTCAGGAGTAGCTTTACGTCTTTTGTACGATTCACGTTTAAATCAAATTAACCCTCGCAATGGATTCTACGCAAATGTAGTACTTAGACCTAATTTTACTTTTTTAGGAAGCGATAATAACTGGCAGTCCTTATTGCTAGAATTTAGAAAATACATAAAGCTATCTAAACATTCAAAAAATGTTCTCGCACTTTGGAGCTATAACTGGTTGACCACTGGAGGCAAGACTCCTTATCTTATGTTGCCAAGCACTGGCTGGGACGATGCTTTCAATACAGGTAGAGGTTATATACAAGGACGTTTCAGAGGCAACAATATGTTGTACATGGAAGCTGAATACCGTTTTGGCATCTTACACAACGGACTTATTGGTGGTGTCATTTTTGCCAACACGCAGTCTATTTCGTCAGGATTTAATGCAGAATTAGGTAATATGTCTCCTGCGTTTGGAACGGGATTAAGAATAAAATTAAATAAATTCTCAGGAGCAAACCTCTGTATTGACTATGGAATTGGCATTGATGGGTCTAATGGTTTTTTCGTAAACTTAGGTGAGGTATTTTAAACAAGAATATATATCACTTGAGTTTTTTGCGTTAAAAAAAACAGAGAATGATTCAAACGCAAAAGGAGTACTGCCTAATTTTACAGTAGATTACTCAATAAAAAACGTTTCCATAGGTATTTTGTAGTAAAAAAGCATAACGTCTATCTTAGAAAAGTTGACTACATTTTCTTATCTTTCGGCAATGGTTACTACATCTTCTATCCGGTTAAATAAATACATAAGCGAAAGCGGAATCTGCTCAAGGCGCGAGGCGGATAAATACATAGAATTAGGCAGCGTAAGTATTAACGGTAAGAAAGCGAATATTGGAGACCAAGTTCGTCCTCATGACAAAGTAATTGTAAATGGTCAACTAATAGAACCAAGACACGAAGACAATCTCGTACTGCTCGCTTTCAATAAACCTGCAGGCGTTACAAGTACAACAGAAATTACTACCAAAAACAATATTATAGATTACGTAAATTACAGCGCTAGAATTTTCCCTATTGGTCGCCTTGACAAAGATTCACAAGGTCTTATTTTTCTTACCAACAACGGTGATATAGTAAACAAAATACTTCGTGCGGGAAACAAACATGAGAAAGAATATTTAGTAACCGTAAACAAACCTGTCACCGATCAGTTCATAGAGGCTATGGCTAATGGAGTGCCAGTCTTGGGTGATACTACTAAAAAATGTATAGTCAAAAAAGAAGCCGCTTTTATTTTCAGAATAATTCTCATACAAGGATTAAACCGTCAGATACGTCGTATGTGCGAGTACTTTGGTTTTGAAGTAACGAAGTTGGAGCGTGTTAGAATTATGAATGTCACCTTAAAGGGCATTCCTCTAGGCGACTGGCGAGAACTTACTAAAAATGAACTAGATGGAATATATAAATCAATCGAAAAATCCAGTTCCGAAGAACTGAAATCTGATCCTACAAAAAAGGATAGACCTATTGAAAAAAAATCAGGAAGAGCGACCGCTTCTGAAAAAAAGAAAACAAAACCAACACCTGCTAAAACGATGAATAACCCAGACAAGAGGCGGAAATTCAAACCTGGCGGAAATTCAGCACGACCTAATATTAAAGGGAAATCAAACGACAGCAGACGTAAACCTGGTTCACACAAAAGGTAATTCATTTATCGAAAAACAACCTGTCTAAAATAATTAATAATGACTCACTACCAGTTTTCCAGCGTCTGTGCGTAGTTCTATTACTCCTGTAAGAATACTTTTATATTTATCTGGCAATACCATTACCAAATCTTTGGCAGTAAGAGAAATTACAAAATCAAACATTAAATCTCTGTCCATATATTCCAACTCAAGATCCATCGGAACTACTTTTGTGATATCTCCCAATACAAGACTACCCGTTACGTTTATTTTTTGTATTTTATCGGTGGCTTTATCCACTTTCGTAAAGGGAACTACAGCCATGAAATAAAGATTCTGAAAGTATTCTTCCTCAAAAACGTCGTCAAGAAATGTTTTAGCGTCAATACTATCCACCGATTTAAACTTTTCAAGTGATAAATTAAATGAAAAGGTTCCATCGTTCATATTTACCACAAATGACGCATTATTTGCAATCAATTTATAATCTTTCTTGTACCCTTTCAATACCATCGTAACAGGATTTTCTCCTTGGCACTGTTGGGCATACAAAGAATCTGTCATAATAAGCAAGAAGATAAAACTAAGTATTATTTTCAGGTGTTTCATTTGCTTTAATTTACATTTTATACTCTAATGTAGAATTTTTCGACAACTCTTTTTGCGTTCTTTGTACAATCTCTGAGTTCCTTGCGTTTAAATACCTATTTTTTTTAAACGCAAAAGTTCCTAAGATTTCGCAAAGAACGCAAGAGGTAGGACCTTTGATGCAACCAAATAAGTCCCCTTAACTTGCCTAAATAAATTATAAGTGATTATCAAAGCATTGCTACAAACTCTTCTTCCGAAATCATTTTTATATTAAGCTTAGTAGCCTTCTCTAATTTTGCAGGTCCCATATTTTCTCCAGCCACCAAGAAATCTAGTTTATTAGAAATAGACGAGACCACTTTCCCTCCATTGGCTTCTATTTTTTCCTTCAATTCTTCTCTGCTGAATTTTGTGAATATACCCGATACCACAAAGGTTTTCCCATTAAAAGTATCACTTTCTTTTATAACTATTTTTTCTTGTGTTATAAATTGTAATCCCGCATTACGAAGGCGGTTTACAATAAGCACATTCTCTTCTTCTTTAAAATAATCCAACACACTCTGAGCAATCCTCTCGCCAATTTCAGGAACAGCGATCAACTCTTCGAAGTTGGCTTTCATCAAAGCATCGATTGTTATAAAATGTGTCGCTAATTTATCCGCTACTGTATTCCCTACAAAACGAATACCTATGCCAAACAACACATAACGAAAGGGAATAGTTTTTGATTTTTCTAATCCTTTCAACACATTGTTAGCAGACTTTTCACCAAATCGTTCCAAGCCTGTCAATTGCTCAAAAGTAAGATCATAGAGGTCTGCAGGATTTTTTATTAATTCTGCATTAAATAACGACTCAATTGTTTCAGGTCCAAGACCTTCTATATTCATTGCTTTGCGCTGAATAAAATGCTCGATCTTACCTTTTATTTGAGGCGGGCAACCTTTCTCATTGGGACAATAATGATTTGCTTCTCCCTCGCTCCTAATCAAAGGTGTATTGCATTCTGGGCAATTTTCGATATAGTGCAACGGCTCTGAAAATGGCGTACGTTTTGATAAATCTATTCCTGTAACTTTGGGAATGATCTCCCCTCCTTTTTCTACAAATACAGTATCGCCAAGTCTCAATCCTAGTCTTTCTATTTCATTGGCATTGTGCAAAGAGGCTCGCTTCACCTTTGTTCCTGCCAGCTGCACAGGCTTCAAATTTGCCACTGGTGTTACCGCTCCTGTACGACCTACTTGATAAGAAACAGATTCTAAAATAGTAGCCACGCTTTCTGCTTTAAATTTATAAGAAATAGCCCAACGAGGACTTTTTGCTGTGAAGCCTAATGCTTCTTGCAACCTTTTGTTGTTTACTTTTAAAACTATACCATCTATTCCCAAAGGTAAATCCCAACGGTGCTTATCCCAGTAATGTATATAGTCCATTACTTCCGCAATACTTTTACAAATTTTATACGTTTTAGAAACATTAAATCCCCATTTTTCTAAAAGCTCTATAGAGCCTGAATGGGTCTCTACTGTTGGATTGTCCATCATTAAGGAATACAGATAACAATCCAGTTTACGTTTTGCTACCACAGAAGAGTCTTGCATTTTTATAGTGCCAGAAGCAGCGTTTCTAGGGTTTGCCAGCAAAGGTTCTCCAATATCTTCTTTCTCTTTATTAAGTGCTTGAAAAACTTCTGAGGGCAAAAATACTTCTCCACGCACTTCAAATTCTTCTGGCAAATCAGGTGCATTTATTTTAAGAGGAATTGTACGAATTGTTTTTGCATTTGCCGTAATATCATCTCCTTTTGCACCATCGCCACGAGTGACGGCTGTTTTAAGAATTCCTTTTTCATAAGTAAGACTGAGGGCAACGCCGTCAAATTTCAGTTCGCATACATACTCAAAATTATCACCTATTTCTTTTTTTACACGATTATCAAATTCTGTTAGATCCTCTTCCGAATAGGTATTACCCAATGAAAGCATTGGACGTTTATGTGTAACACTAGCAAACTCTTTGTTAAC
>JAYTHK010000171.1:0-4997 GCA_043732665.1 Cytophagales bacterium
CTACTGGCGTGCCGACTGATAAGATAAAAATTTTGAGCTTAATAGATGATAGCGGCAAAAAATGGACATTTGGAGACGTAGTTCAAGCTGGGAATCGAACAGAGTTACTATCCATGGGTAAAGCATGGCCAAAAGAAGATTTCAAAAAAATCAAATATTTTAGATATTTAGGAAATTAAATTTCATGAAGATATACGCACAATATTTTTTGGCGATCATTTTTGTAGTAGGATGTAATCAGTCTAATAATAATAATGTAAATGATAAGGTAGTCATAGTTGATACATCTGAATCAATAAATACCCATTCTAATTACATAGCAAAAGAGCCTGAAGAAGTAATAAGAAATGATATGGAATTTTTTGCTTTAGCAAAGAGAGTTTATCTACCCACTTCTTATAACCTTGATGGAGCGAATGGTTACTTTTCCAATCTAATGGATGCTAATCTTCCTTTGTTAAACGAAGAGAATGTTATTAACGATAGTATAAAAAATGATATATTAAACATTTTAAAAAAACAATACAGTAATAAATATGATGTTTCTCAATATTTATTCAATAATGAATATTGTAATTATCGCATGTTAGGAATAATTATTAATTATAGGGAAAAGATTATTTCTAAAATAATTTATCGAGAAGCAGAAACTACATCAGGAATTCATATAGGTTTTGTATTTATGGTTAATATGGATTTTGAAATGGAAACTAATATAAGTAATGCCGTAATTGCTATCGAAATAGGAGCTGAAGCAGGCAATCATCATTTCATTAAACTTTCAAGCGATTTAAAACTAGATGCTCAAAATAATATTATTGTAAAACAAAACTATCAAATAGATCATAATGATTCCGAAGGTTTTATTGAAAACACAAAACGTACCATCGTAATAAATATTTGTGGCGACTGTAAGGTAAATAAGAGGTCTTTTGTAACTTACAAATAGGTTTCAATATTTTATTAATCTTTTTTTATAAACGTATTTTTAATTTTTAAACTATCAATCAATGAAAGCCTATAGTTCATTACTGTTAATTTTAATCTTATTCACTTCCTGCACTACAAAAAACACTCCCAAACCTGACCAGTCAGGAATGTTTATTAAGTTTTTTGGTAGTGCTCAAAACGATGCAGGATTTTCTGTACAAGAAACTAATGATGGAGGTTTTGTTGTCGTTGGTTCGACTATTACAGATGGTAGGCATGACAAAGATCTTTATGTTGTAAAAACAGATGCGAATGGAAATAAAATTTGGGATCAAAAATACGGTGGTGTATATGATGAAGAAGGACTTGATGTGAAAGTAGACAAACTTGGAAATTTTTTGGTGGCTGGTTATGTCAAAAATAAAAAAGATTCTAGCGATTGTCTTTTTGTGAAATTTGACAGAGACGGAAATGTGCTAAATTATTTTACGTTTGGACTCCCTGATTATAATGAAGTAGCTAAATTTATTACAATAGACGATGATGGAACTCTATTGATAGCTGGTAGTAGAGAAGGACAGACAAATAATCAAAAGAATATGTACATGGCAAAAACGAATATGGATTCTATTATTTGGCAACAAGAATTGGGTTTGATTGGATTGTACGACGACATTGGAACTATTGTTGAAACTCCTACGCATGATATTCTCTGGTGTGGCACAACTACCAAGGGGGATTACACAGACGTAAGAATTTGCTTGAGTGATAGATATTCAAATCTCTACTGGAGTTATGCACTCGGTGAAGATGATGCTTATAGCCAGTCGGGTGCGGAGGTGCGGTCAACGCAAGACGGTAATTATATTATAGGAGGTACACAGATTGATGTGCTTGGTAACACTTCTGTTTATTTAGCAAAGATAAATGCACTTGGCACATTGCTTTGGAGCAAACAGCCAGGGGGTATTGGTAAATCAGCCAACGCGGTATCTCCAACGAGCGATGGTGGATATATAGTTGTTGGTAGTTTTGACAATGATTACTTACTTATGAAAATAGATAATGAAGGCAATGAGTTATGGGAGCATAAGTACGGAGGGAAAGGGAAAGATGAAGTGCAAAAAGTAATACAAACGAGAAACGGAGATTTTTTGATGATTGGTACTGTTTATATAGCTAATAATTATGTGCTGGGGCTTATAAGAACGAATGGGAAAGGAAACATAGACAAGTAAAACAGAAGAGACGAAAATCTATGTACCTTTTTCTTTTCATTTATTTTTGATATTCTTCCTAAAACAGTTACCTTATAATATCAATGATTTTGTAACGTTGTCTTAAGTAAAATAAAAAAATGGCTTTTGAAATCTTTTTTCTTTTTGTGTTGTATAGTTTTGTTTATTACTTGTAAAACGGAAACTCAAAAATACAACATTTAGTAAGCAATTCAATAATGGGAAGCATATAGAAGTACTGCGAGAAGATAACTATCAACAATTTTAGGAATAATATCAGGGGTGAATTGGGGAAACAATCACTCTTTTCACTACGAATTTTCGTTTAAGCCTGACGACTATAAATGCATTGGAGTAGATAGAGAAATACCTCAAAAAATAGTATTTTGTGACGAGGATATATTTCTGTTAATAATAAAGATAGAAAGTAATAATAGATATAGGCAATGAAAACGCTGCACCAAATGTAGTAGCAACTAAATTGTATTTTAAAAATATTGACAATCGTAATTTTTGATTTATTTGGAGACCAATATTTTGAGGTTATAGACAGTGCAATTTTTCATAAGAGTATACTACACTGTAAAGAATAAAATATGCCTATTCAATGAGTTTTAGCAAAAAAAACGCTGCTAAAAAATTAGCAACGTTTTCAATTATCTCTTTTTTATTTGATCAACCGCCTGTCGCAAATCCTTCAAACACGGTCATGCCACCGTCGATGAATATACTTGCTCCTGTGATGTAATCTGAATCGTCTGAAGCTAGGAAAACGGCTAGTTTGCCTATGTCTGAAGGCACACCAATTCTGTTGTATGGAATTAACGTCATTAAGCTAGCCAAAGCCTCTGGGGTAGACCACGCTCCAGTGTTGATTGGAGTTTGAATAGCTCCTGGGCAAATACTATTTACTCTTATTTTTCTGTCGCCGTATTCTTGCGCTAAACTTTGCATAAACATTCTGATTGCTCCTTTGGAAGAAGCGTAGTTTACGTGTCCAGCCCATGGAATTATTTCGTGCACAGAACTCATACAAATTATTTTTCCAGCGGCAGCAGATTTTTCAGGAACGACACCTCTGCGGATAAATTCTTTAATGGCTTCTCTGGCGCATAGAAATTGTCCTGTCAAGTTTATATTGATTACAAGGTTCCACTGCTCTAAAGTCATTTCATGAAATTTAGCGTCGCGTTGCAGGCCTGCGTTGTTTACAAGGATATCAATGGTGCCAAGTTCTTTGTAGATTTTTTTGTACATTTCTATGACCTGAGCTTCGTTGCTTACATCTGCAAATACTGCTATCGCATTTCCGCCAGCTGCTTTAATTTTGTCGACTACAGCCTGAGCCATTTCAGGTTTAGTCACGTAGTTGACTACTACGGTAGCTCCTGCTTCTCCAAGCGATATTGCCACGCCTTCTCCGATTCCAGAGTTAGCGCCAGTAATCAAGGCAACTTGTCCTGATAATTTTTTTTCTGACATAAGGGTTAAAATTATTTGAAGGTTTATTGAAATAATATATTACTGTTATAAGTATAAAGAAAATAGTTCAAAAATGATAACAGGAAAGCTAAAAAAATACTATTTTCTAATAACTTACCCTTAATACTTAGTCTCATTGCTTATATGGTTGTTGAAAAATTATCAGTTATTGCAATAGGGCTAGCGCATTTAACATTTAAGTATGCTATTAAACGTAAGTAAAATTTTCAATACTGTAGCACTGGTTATAGCAATAGAGGCTTTTAAATAAGGACTTATTTTTTCGTAAACAAGATTTCCCTTTTGACGAAATATTTATTTTCGTCAAGCATTTTTTGTATTTTTTCAGACCACTCTTTTTGCTTCTTTTCGTTTTTAGAATGGTCTGTTTCGTCGTCGTACTTGTGTTGCACTTTCATTAGTTCAGCAAAGGTATCTTTATATATTTTTTGTATTTTATCAATGAAATTTTTACCACCTAGAATTTTCCCCTCCTCTATTTTTCGTACAAAAATGCGAGCATAAACTTCAAAAAGATCAAAGTGACACTGTTCATGAGCCAGTAATTCATCACTATCTTTCTTAGCTTTCACCCAAGATGTTTTTGGGTCAAAGTCTACAGTCATGATGAATTTATAATCGTTTCCAGATACGTTAGCAATTTTGAACATGGTTGCTCCATGAGTAACGGCATCATAAGGAGAAGAGTTGTCGGCATGCCCTTTGAAATCTTTCCAGGTTAAAGGTCTTTTTTCGTCCCACAGTATTTTTCCGTTGTTGTTATTGTTGTTGTTTTGTGCAGTGCAAATTTGGATCGAGAGTAGGAGATAGAGTATAAAGATAAATTTTATTTTCATGAATTTATTATCAAATAAGTTTAAATATAAAAGTTAAGAACTAATGTAAATATATTAAAAACGTATTCCTACTCCTATATGAACAAATAGTACTTGGTAATTGAAAAAATTATTATTATTTCCATTAGTATTAAAAAACTGGATATCAATATGGTTTAAGGATTCCCTTAAACCATATTGATTACTTTTAAAATTAATTATAAATGGGTAGAATAAATTTTATACTATTCAGTTAAAGTTGAACTATTCTTCATTGTATTAAAACTAGAATGTATATACTCTATACTGGTGTGTGTATTTCTGCAACAAAAAATACTTTACGATAGTGATATGTTATAGCTTAAATTTGTCGTCTCAATTCATAATCTTAATTTTAAAGGGAATACGATAAAGTTATAGCATTATGACATTGAAACTTATATACATATTGATTTTGTCAACGCTCGTAAATAGTTTTAGTGTTCAAAATTTTGAACCCAAAACAGGAAAG
>JAYTHK010000172.1:0-4978 GCA_043732665.1 Cytophagales bacterium
AAAATTCAAATCAATTCTATTTCCAAGGTTATAACTTGATAATAGACCAACATTATATAAAACAATATTTTCAACAGTGGGATATGTATTATCTGTAACTTTTATATGGCTATTTTGATAATCGAAAGTTGATGAAAAAGAATTTCCATAATATTTTCTATTATTTAGCCATGCCAAACCAACGTAAGGACCTAAATAGAACCTCTTACCCAATGTAAACTTTCTTCCAATATTAAGCGGAATCGACAGCCCTTTAATTACCGTAGTAGAAGTATACGTATCTTTAAAGTATCCAGAATTCATTCCGTACGTTATATTAGAAGAATAAATTCCTGTTTTGAAAAATATATTCTTCTCAAATTCATTAATAAAATTGAACCCTATACTGAAATTAGTTGATGGTATCCCGTTGCCTGAACTTTTGCTTGAAAATCCAAAAGAAGGTCCTAAGTCTACACCTACCGATAGATTATTTTGCCCTAATTAAATTAAATGAGAGAATAATAAATACCAAAGCAACAATTTTATTCATATTTTAATTTATTATTTATTGCTGTCTTGATAAGGTGAATTTTATCCTCTTATTATTCTTAAAAATAGCCAATATTACAAGAATTAAGTTACTAAGTATTCAATTATAGGATAGGAGATATTTCGGAAAGTTTAAAAAAACCAATTACTATTAAATAATTTTTATTTAGGTCAGTATAATTCTCTTCTCAAAATTTACATTTACAAATTTAACTATTGAAATGAGAAATAAAAAGAATAGCATACTCTTTTTATTTCTCACTTCAATTTGACTACTCGCCCACCATCACAAAAGCGCCCCAATAATAAGGATCAGGAAATTGTTTCTTAACCATCACTTGAGCAGCACGAAAAGCCTGGCGTTTGTTTCCAGATTTGAGCCATTCATTGTAAAACAAGGTCATCAATTTTTGTGTGGTAGCATCGTCCACCTTCCATAAAGATAAAATTATAGATTCTGCTCCGGCTATAATGAATGCACGTTGCAAACCATAAACACCTTCCCCATTTTCTACATCACCTAACCCTGTTTCACAAGCAGAAAGAACTACTAAGTCTGTACTATCCAAATTTAAGTTCATTGCTTCATAAGCGGTAAGAATACCGTCTTCAAACGTTTTCTCAATTTTATCTCCTTGAAATACGGCGTTCTTCCTGTTATAAATACTTATAGAAGCTCCTGCCATCATAAGGCCTGAGCGTAAAAGCTTATTTCTCGTAATCGATTCGATTTTTATAGCATTCGTTTTAGCCAGCTCTATATCTTTATCGAAAAAACCATGTGTAGCAATATGAAGTACTTTAGGATTGTTTTGTAATTTTAGATTTTTTTCGTTGGCTTCTGTAAGCATTTTTGTTTTAACACTCCACTTATTCTCCCGCATCATTCCACTTATTACATTCACTTCCTTTTCAGTACCAGGAAGAGGTGTTAATATACCTGCATAATTCACTGTAGTGGCAGCTCTAGTAGTGGATGCAACAGCTGTACTGGATTCCAAATTAGTTGACCCATCAGAAGTATAGTCTGGATTTCCAAAAAGTACAATCTCTTTTTTTGTATTTCTAGTTGCATATTGAGTCACCAAATCTTTTGTATTGGTCACCAATTGAATATCATTTTCCTCTAGCACAAACTTATTCGTTTCTAGATTTTTTATAGTATTCATGTTTAACTGATTATAAACGCCATCCGGTGAAAAATAAACTTTCTCTATTCCTGGAAGTTTATCTTTGATTTTTTTCCAATACTCTATATAAGAATACTCGTCTTCAATTTTGAATTTTATTACGTTTTTGTAATAATTCATATACTTCTTTTCCAGATTATTTCCATTATCCAGAACCACCATTTCAGGATTTTTCTTTGTGTCCTTTGTTATAATCAAAGCGACATACATGACACTATCAGTGGTTTGACCCGATTTCCTAAAATCATATTTTTCAAACCTTATTACTTCAACAGCCGCTTCTTTGTCTTTTAATTTTTTCTGAACATCCTTCCATGTATAAGAAATAGTATCGTTCGTATTTTTAAACAAGCCAGATTTAACAGATAGTTTTTTCTCCAACTGATTGGCCAACGCTTCAAGGCTGTCTATACTTATTTTTTCATTCGCTACTTCTTCTTTGGACAAAGAGTATAGCTTAGATAAGACCTCTTTTTGTTGCAACCATTTCTTATATAAATTTATAAGAGAAGTATCACGGCTAGCAAGAATTTTTTGTCTTACTTTATTCGATGCGTTAAGAATAAGTGCTTTTGTAGCCAATTGGTTGTTATACATTTTTGTTAAAACCAAAGGCTCTGTAGTAGCACGCATCAGAGCATAAGTATTGAATTGCTCAAATTCCGAATTGATCGTTTTATAAAATTGTTGCTTCTCTTTTTCACTCATAGAAGGGAAAAATAATTTTATTTCTCTCAAATAATTATTCAAAGAATTTTCCCATAAATTATCTGCCTTGTCTAAATCGTTAGTCGCAGTATACAAACCCGCTAAATGTGAAAGCGTAGTAGTGTATTGACGATGATTTACACCTAATTTGTCTCTTCTGATTTTTAAAGCTTTTTCATATAAATCTTCTGCTTCTTTATACCGCTCAAGCGATTCGTACAAATCGGCAAGGTTGGATAAAGCTGAAGCATAAGCTGGGTGTTGATCGCCAACGGTAGCCTTCGTTTTCTCTATATTTAACTTATATAATTGTTCTGCTTCTTCTGGTTTTTTTAGTTGCGTTTGAATAAGCGCAAGGTTGTTAAGACCTGTAGTATAATATATATGTTGTTCTCCGAAAAGGCTTTTAATAATTTCCATCGATTCGCGCACATACTTTTCTGCCTCTACATAATTACCTTCTTTTTGCAACACATCAGCAAGGTTATCTATCGCATTAGCATAATTGAAATTGGTTGTTCCATAAACTTCTTTGATAATAGCAATTGCTTCTGTATACAAGGCTTTAGCCTCTGCTATTCTACCCGTACTTTCAAAAAGATTCGCTATATTATTTAGTGAAGTAGCGTATAAAGGATGTTTTCTTCCAAGTTTTTCTTTCCTTATTTTTGCAGACTCAATAAATATAGGTTCGGCTTGCTCAACATGACCTGTAAGCAAAAAGTGATTCGCCAAGTTGTCAAGCGTGGTAGCATAATTGGGATCTTTATCGCCTTTCAATTTCTCCGTTATGTCAAGCGATTTTTTATAATTAAGTTCTGCTAGTTCATAGTGCCCCATCTCATCAAAGTAGAGCGCATAATCGTTCAACATGTCCGCATAAGCCATTGTAGTTAAGCCTATCGTTTTTGTGTAAATATCAAGTGCTTTTATATAGAGTGGTTCTGCTTCTGCTGTTCTGCCCTCTGTGCGATAAAGACTGGCCAAATTTACTAATGCTTTTATATAACTTTCATGATAGGTACCAACGATAACTTCATAAATAGACAATGCTGACTGGAAATAAATTTCAGATTGCTTAAATAAATTCATGTCTTTATACAAAGTAGCAATCTCTGTCAAAGCCGTAGTATAGTCCAAATTGTTCTGACCTATAGTGTCCTCAATAATTTGAAGTACCATTAAACAGTAAGGTTCCGCTTCTTTATAACGAGAGAGCGTACGAAATAAATCGGTAAGATTACTTATGGCCCTACAATATTCTAATGATTTCAGCCCAAAGGTCGCTCCTGTCAACTCCACAATTTTCTTATCCAAAACTTCTAATTCTGCATAGCGACCTTCAATTTTATAAAGGTCAGCCATTCTATTTAGAGTATATATGTAGTCAACATTTTTTTCTCCTTGTTTTGCTTTTCGTATTTCCAGCGACTTCGTATAATAGGGCTCCGCCTCTGAATAACGTCCCATTTTTTTACAAAGAATTCCTTGTGTTGTATAGGTTTTGGCCAACTCTGTGCTGGCCGAACCATAATAAGCTGTCTTAAGTCTTACAACTTCGTTGTAGAGCGAATCGGCTTTCGTGTATTTCTTATTCATATTGGCTATTGTAGCCAAATTATTAATAAGCGCTATTTGTTGATTTTTTTTCAGATCATTCAGCTGTCCTTTTATATTTAACACTTCAGAAAAATAGGCCTCTGATTCATCGTATTTTTTAAGGTTAAACTTCATATAACCTAGGTAGATCAAGGAAGATGCATAAGTAGATTTTGTAATAATTTTAGGATTTTCCTTAAAAAAATCAACTTCGTCTTTAAACATTTCCTCGGCGTTCACATTAAACCCTTGTTTTAAATAACAACGACCAAGAAGGTTCACCATTTCATAATAGGCTATAGTATCTATATCCGGAGCTTTTTTGAAATTTGGTATAAACTCTTCTAGCCATGCAGTAGTAGCTTCGATTTCTCCTCTGTTAAATTTTACGCGTGCGCTATCGTAGTCAGGTTTCCATACTTGAGCACTAAGAATATTTACGCTGAATAAAAACAACGACAGTAAACTAAAACTTATATAGTTTTTTACTTTATTTAATGCACTAAATTTATCTTCAAACATTCGTTATGAAAAATTTAATTTATAGGTGACAAAAGTAATATTTGTGTAATTAATAATATCGTTTTTGCTTTTCATACGTATAAAACATATAATAAGATTAGAAATTTTACAATTTAAAACTCCTTTAAATTTTAAATATTTGATTTTCAATTAATTAAGGTTAAATCATTAGAAATTAACACCTAGAACAAGAAAAACAAGTATTAGAAACAAGATAGTTTAAATCTAGTAATTATTCAATTTTATGAGTTAAATTTATACCTTAGTGTATAATTATTCTAAATTTTGTTATAAACACACAAAAGAGAGCTATATATTATTTAAAATTGTCAAAACAACATAAAATATATCGAATACTGGATGCTGAAATATATTTTTAGATTCTTTTTTGTACTGATTAGCCTACTAATATCTCATTCCACCATAAA
>JAYTHK010000173.1:0-15088 GCA_043732665.1 Cytophagales bacterium
CAAACATAAGGTGTAAGAAATATGTTTCAAAGTTTCACCCTCAAAATTTTCAGGATAAAGTACTCTGTAAGTACGAAGAGAGAATCTCCTCGTATGAACAAAATTATAAAATAAGACTTCGCCCGTGAAAAAAATATTATTTACACATTCGTATTTTATGAGGCTAGACCCCAAACAGTGGAAAACCATGCAGCCTTATCCACCATTGGCAACGCTTTATGCAGCGTCGTTGATGAGAGAAAATGGATATTCGGTAAGCCTATTTGATACCATGTTTGTCGAAGCCTCCGAAGAAATCATTCCAATACTTGAAAAAGAAAAACCTTCTTTTGTAGTAGTGTACGACGATGGGTTCAACTACCTGACCAAAATGTGTCTGACCAATATGAGGGAAGCGGCTTTTCGCATTATTCAGTTGTCTAAAAAAAATGGAGCTACCGTTGTGGTGTCCAGTTCAGATGCTTCCGATCATTATGAAATTTATTTATCGCAAGGTGCCGACTATGTGATAATCGGAGAGGCAGAAGAAACGTTGTTGGAACTTGTTAATGCGGTTGACCAAAACGATAGAGACAAGTTAGGTTCTATCAAAGGACTTGCTTATAGTGCTAACCAAGAAATAAAACATAGCGGTAGACGCGAAGTACTGAAGGATTTAGATCAATTGCCCACTCCAGCTTGGGATTTGGTAAACATAGAGAAGTATAAAAAGCATTGGATCGAAAGAAACGGCTATTTTGCATTGAATACTGTAACCACTAGAGGTTGTCCGTATAAATGCAATTGGTGTGCGAAGCCAATTTATGGAAACCGCTACAACTCCCATACAGCGGAGAGAACCGTGAACGAATTAAAAATACTTCTTACCAAGTATCAGCCCGAACGCATTTGGTTTTGCGACGATATTTTTGGACTGAAACCAGAATGGCTGAAAAATTTTAGCGAATTGGTGCAGCAAAACAATCTTAAATTTCGATACAAAATACAGTCCAGAGTAGATTTAATTTTAGAAGAAGATACCATAAAGTATTTGGCCGAGTCTGGCTGTGAGACAGTCTGGCTGGGAGCAGAGTCCGGTTCGCAGAAAATACTTGACGCAATGGACAAAGGAATTCAGGTAGAACAAATATACGAGGCCAGAAAATTATTAAAAAAATACGGTATTCGATGTGCGTTTTTTCTTCAGTTTGGTTATTTGGGAGAAACAAAAGAAGACGAAGAAGCTACTGTGAAAATGGTACTTGACTTAATGCCTGATGAGATTGGGGTTTCTGTTTCGTATCCATTACCTGGAACAAAATTTTACGAAAAAACAAAAAGTGAGTTGTCACAAAAAGCCAACTGGACTGATTCCGATGATATGTCAATGATGTTTCGTGCCGATGTGCCTCCTCAGTATTATAAGCATTTGCAACGCTATATACATAAGATTTATCAAAAACAGAAAGGCATTATTAGTCTTAAATCTGTGTTCGAAAAACCTACTAAAAATAGTTATAGTAAGCTCAGAAATATTATTGGTATAGCGTATTACACAGTTGCGGCTTATTTGGCGAAAAAAAAATTGCGAAAATCATGGAAGTAGATTTCAACAGTATTAATAAAGCCTTTACGAAACAATCGAACCATTACGATAAGGACGATGAAGAAAATGCTATTCTTCAATGGATGAGAAAAGTCGTGAGAAATCATGTTTTAAAATATCTGAAAGAAGACGGAAAAATCTTGGAGCTTAATGCTGGCACAGGGCTAGACGCTTTGTATTTTGGAAAGAAAGGTTACCGTGTACACGCTACCGACCTAGCCGAGGGAATGATAAATGAAGTAGAAGAAAAAATAAAAAGTAATATGCTTGGGCAGAAAATGACTTGCCAACAATGTTCTTATACAGAATTAGATAAAATTGAAAGTACAGCTTTCGATTATGTATTTTCAAATTTTGGGGGACTAAATTGTATTCCTGATTTACATGAAGTAATAAAAAATTTACCTTCTTTACTATCACCAGATGCTTATGTGACCTTTGTCATTATGCCTCCTGTGTGTCCTTGGGAAATGAGTTTTTTACTTCGGGGAAATTTTAGAAGAGCGTTTCGTCGATATGCAAAAGGAGGAGCAAAGGCTCATCTGGAGGGTGAGTATTTTCAAACGTATTATTTTGCACCTTGTGAAGTTGAAAAGAAATTTGGTAAAAATTTTAAAAAAATAGCATTACAAGGGCTTGCCAGTATAAGTCCGCCTCCTCATAATGTAAGAGTTCAGGAGCGGTTTCCAAACTTTTATAATCTATTAACGAATGTAGACGAAAAATTGTCGTTCACATTTCCGTTTAACAAATGGGCAGATCATTATATTCTGACAATGAAATATCAGCCAGAATTATCAAAATGAGTACGATGGCTAATTCATTTATTAAGTCGAAATTCTCCGCAATATATTTGTGCGTAATTGCTTACACTTTTTTATTGGTAGTAGTTTGTTTAGCAACTGGATTTAATGGCTTATATGGGCAGGACAGTTATGAATACTTGCGATTTTCGAAAGCCTTGCATGCTTATTTTGAAACTGGGAAAGAGCCAGGCAGCTTCTTTTGGCCTGTAGGATATCCTCTGGCAGGATTTATTGTTGGATTTATTGTGAAAAATATAACGGTAGCAATGCTCTTGGTTACGATTGTTTCTTCAGCGGTTACCTTGCTCTTTCTTTATAAAATAATAGTTCTGATTTATAAAGGAGAACCGAAATCTGTGAATATTTTTTTGATTTTGTTTTTTTTTCTATCTCCTTTTGTTTTTCGTTCGTCTCTGGTCATTATGTCAGACATGATGACTGTTGCAGGAATTAGCATGTCTTTTTACTATTTTTTATATTTTTTTCAATATAAAAATTTATGTTCGTATCTCTTATTTGTTTTATTCGCCTCTGTAAGTGTTACTACACGTTATGCAGCAATCGTTGTTTTAGCTGTTCCAATTATTTCTGCTATTTATAGTGTTGTTAAGAGTAAAAAATATTTTTATTTGCCATTCGCTGGACTGATAGCGCTACTGGTTTTTGTGCCGCACCTATATCTTAAATCTAATGCCCCTTTTGCTTTTGTTTATCATGAATGGATGATACAGTGGTCAATATTAAATTTTTTCAAGAATACATTTTCTACAGTAGATGGACTTCATTATTATTCGGTTGTTAATTCTGTGTACGTATTTTCGAACTGTGTGTATCCTGGTTACGTTTTTGTAGGAATATTTTTCCTTTGGTTTTTTAAAAAAGAAATTTTAGCAACAAGTCAAATAAAGATTATTCTGTTTAGTATTCTACTCTACGCTTTCTTTTTAGCAGGTATGCCTATTCAGAATCAGCGATTTCTTTTACTTACCTACCCATTAGTACTCCTTCTTTTTTATCCTTCTTTTAGTAAGATTATTCAAAAAGAGATTATCGGTAAACATTTTAAAATTGTTTTAAGTGTAACGGTATTGATACAATTTTTTTTTATATACAGAGCATTGTTGCCGCAATTGAGATCGAATAAATCAGAAAAATTAATAGTAAGTTCAGTAAAAAAATATGCTGATCGAAAAATAATATATACAAGTGGAATGGAAGGAGCTTTAAACGCTTATGGAGTAACGCAAGAGCTCAAAAGTTTGTACCTTGAAAAGATAATTGCTGTTCAGCCAAATTCATTGTTACTTATAAATCCGCCAGAAATCGAAGTGCAATGGCAAGGCAAAAACCCTTCGCTTAATTGGAATTTTATTAAAAATCATTATACAATTATACAATTAGAAAGCTTGCCAAATGGCTGGGAACTATATGAAATCAGATAAACATATCGTATTGCTCACGCCAGGATTTGCTGAAAATGAATTGGATGAAAATTGTATTCCGCCTATTCAATCTTTTATAAAAACCAGTATTGCACTTTATCCTCAAATCTCGTTTAGTATAATTTGTTTTCAGTATCCCTTTACCCAGAAGCCCTATAAATGGAACGGAGTAAACGTATATCCTGCAGGAGGGAAAGGCAAAATAGGACTATATAGAGTCATTACATGGCTCCGAGTTTTTGCTTATTTTCTTAAAATACGTTCTCAGAATAAAAATACCACGATCCATGCTTTGTGGCTTACAGAGTGTTATTTTATTGGAATTTTATTTTCAAAATTATTTAACACGAAACTTGTTGCCACAGTAATGGGACAGGATGCAAAAAAGCAAAACCGATATATGAAAATTTTGCACAAGATTGAAGCGAATATAATTTGTTGTTCAAAATTTGCTGCAAAGACGCTTAAAAAGTCTCATGGTAATGAATGTAGCGAGGTTATACCTTTTGGTGTTTACGAAGAAGAATATTCTTTTGACTATTCGGAAAAAAGAAAAATAGATATTCTAGGAGTGGGAAATTTAGGGCCCATAAAAAGGTATGATTTGTTCATAGAATTAGTAGGTGAAATTAAAAAACTATTGCCCAACGTTTATTGTGAAATAGTAGGTGAAGGAGAATATAGAAAAGTGCTAGAAGAGCAAATTTTAAAATTAGGTCTTTCTGAAAATATAAAATTGATAGGGGAAATAAAAAGACATGAAGTGTTAACTAAAATGAAGGAAGCAAAAATTCTGCTACACACATCTGTATACGAAGGGCAGGGATATGTGTATATGGAAGCCTTGGGTTCGGGCGCTTATGTGGTGTCTTTTGATACAGGTTTTGTTCCTGATAATTCTAAAACAAAAGTTTGTAATACGGAATCAGACATGATCAATGGTGTTATAAATATACTTCAAGGCGACTTAGATTTTAAACCAGTTATTGCCATTACCATGAGAGAGACTGTGATAAAGTATCAAAAATATTATGGAAATTAATGCAACAACGATATCGGTCGTAATACCAACATGTAACAGAAAAGAGAGCTTGTTGCGTACAATAGATTCGTTGCATAAACAAACGTATGCTATTCATGAGATAATTATTATAGACGCAAGCGATGTTTCTGTTAAACTAGAAGAATTAATAAATGAAAATTATTGTATGAATATTTCTGTACTGTATACTAAGCCTTCTGTATGCCTTCAAAGAAATATGGGAATAAAAAAGGCTAAAGGAGAATATATTTTTTTGCTTGACGACGATAATATTATAGATGCAAACTACATTGAAACTATTATCAATTTTAATAAACAAAACCCTGAGGCTATAGCTGTGAGTGGGATAGTAATGGAAAGAAAATCTGTGGATGAATGGCAGTATACTTTCCCTGAAGTTTCTTTTTTAGGCCTTTTATGGATATATATATTTCAGTTAGGTATTTGGGCTGATCTTAAAGAAATGAAAGGAACGATTTTCACTTCTATACCTTTAGATTTTTTAAAATCTTATTACAATAAAAAAGGAAACACCTTATCAAAAGCTGGCTGGCCTGTGTTGACCGATTTTAATAAGCCTTATTTCAGAACCCAAGTATATGGACTTGGGGTTTCAATAATTAAAAAAACTTGGTTAGAAAATAACCTATATGAAGAAAAATTAGAACGTAATGGAATGGGAGATAATTATGGTGTAGCTATAAATTTGACTGAAGAACAAGGCATTTTTGTGCTTTCAGACGTTCGTGCTTATCATTATAAAGAAATCTCGAACAGGTTATCTTCTGTAGAAGCTTATTATCAGAGGGTAGTAGCGTTACATTTTTTTATAATTATAAAAAATAATTTGTTAAGTTCTAAGAAATGGTTGTTCTGGTCTTTGATCGGAAATTTTATTTTTTCTGTTATAAAGTTTAATTTTAAGTTTGGTGTCGCAAATTTAAAATTAATGAAAATAATTTTGCTAAATAAAAATCCTTTATTGAATGCTCAATCGAGAAAGTAGAGTTGGAGATTATTTTTCAAATTGTTTTTTCCCTTGTAATTCTGAAAAAAACACCAAGGTCACAATTCCTAATTGTCCCAGAATAGAGGCGCAAAGCCCACCAGAGATACCATATTTGGGAATAAGAAAAAAGCCAGAACTTGTACTTATCAAAAAAGCAATGAAAATAATAACTGCTACCTTTTTATCTTTTCTTTCTTTAAACATGCCATATAGTTTAAGTGAAAAATAGAAGACGGGTAATACATAAAGGATACTTAAAAAATAAACGACCGCAGCCAATTCTATTTCATATATATAACGTAAGATTATACTTATCCCTGTTACTCCAATAGGCGCGACGATACAACCCAGCAAGAATAGTTTCCTTGTAATCGCATCCAATGTTTGTTGTTTCATACGGTAAACATTTTTTATGAATGGCCCTGCAATGTAGGAGGGTACAGCAATGAGTAACATTAGTAGATTTGTCAATACCTGATAGATGGCTTTCTCAGCATCTGATAAAAAACAATTAATTAAGAACTGGTCCGATTTAGATTGCATAAAACTGATAATTCCCACAGCAAAAAATGGAGCGGATTGCAAAAAGAATTTAAACTCTATTATTATTTTTTTCGGATAAAAAATATTTTTCTTTAAAAAAGTTACATACCAAAGAAGTTTAGTTATCTCTATTATAGCCAACATCCAGCATAGCCATTGCAAATCTAATTTGTTTTGAAAATAAAAGACAAGACCAACGGCTATAGACAACGCTATTAAATCAGCTGTGAAAGTTAATTCAAATTTCTTGAAATAGGTATAGATTGGTTCGAATGAATTGTTCACAAATCGCAAAAGAAGGATCAGTAATGTTGGTAACAGGATACCTGAGTTTGTTTTGTAATATAGAATATAAATGAAAATGATTGGCAGAAGAATCATTGATCGGGTAAAAAAAACATTCCAAAAAGCTTCTTTTATTAGCCCAGGAGTAGTACTGAATTTTCTAAGTAAATATTCTTTGTTGCTCCAGGAGGTAATTAGGAGTAGAAGATTTATGACTAGTAATAGTTCGCTAAGGCTTCCCCATAAGCCTTCGGAATAATAACGGATCACAATTACGGACAAAGTAAAATTGACAAGTAAAGGAGAGAATGATTTTAGAGTAGAAAAAGCAACTTGCGAAAGCTTAGTGGTTAATAGATGCTTTAATTTGTATCGTTTGGCGCCTCTATGTTTCATCTTATAAATATAATTCAAGAGAGAAGGAAAGTATATAAATGGAATTTTCCTCATTTTATTTCATTGTATTTTATTTAAGAGCATTATTCAAACAAAAAAGTCCTATTCCCTTATTTGATTGTTTCACTATAAATTCAAATAGGTCTTTTGTGAGACACAAACGGCCGCTTCTGAAGAATACTCTTGGGCTAGTTCACTAAAGTGAATTGCCATAGTTTATTGTTATTCAATTACCGCTGGCTTTAGCCAACGGTTTGGGATAAATTAAAGCAAAAATGTAAGTACAAAAAAAATATCTATGAACAACACAGATATTTTTTTTAATGTTATCGTCTATCAGAACCTTGCCAATATTTTTCTCTTAGTATATCGTCATAGTCATCCGCATAACCACCTACTCTGTTGAACATCGCAGTAGCTTCTGCCTGGTCTAGTCCGTCTAATTCACGTACCGTTTTCATGTAAATCCAGTCGCCGAAGGAGGTCATTCCGACGCCGTAAAGCGTGTGGTTGATGTCGAGAATTTCTCTGAAAAAATCTTCGCGATTTTCTTTGGGAATTTCTACAACAGGAGCCATGATTTGAAGATAACCTGAAAATCCACTTTCGGCTTTCCAAACATCTATCCATACACTGGCAGAACCTTTAGTAAGGCTCCATTGTCCTTCTTTTTCGCCTTTGCACAGGGAAGGATCTACGCCTAAGCCGCGAATCACGTTCTCGACCATAGTATAAAAATCTTTTATATCTGTCATCTTTTTTTAAATTATTTATGTTTCTAAGTGACAGTAAATTAGTCTTATATATTTTAAATACCAACAATAAAAGCGAATAAAATTTCCAGAAATACAGTTGGACTCATTCTTTATTTAATGATTTTGAATCTAGCTCTAACAAACTGTAATTTTTTTTATGAAAAGCGCAAAGCAAAATGTATTTTTACAGGAATTTGAATAAAACAGAGCTTGTTGGTTTTTATTCTGTCCGTCCTAAAATTAAGTAATTACATGAAAGTTTTAAAATTCGGAGGTACTTCCGTAGGTTCTGTAGAGTCTATGAAAGCAGTAGCAGAAATTCTGCTTCAAAACAAAAAGGAGAAAAAGCAATTTTTAGTAGTGTTCTCCGCTATGTCTGGCATTACCAATTTATTAATAGAGACTGGCAAAAAGGCTTCTGCCAGTGATTTGTCTTATAAAGAGACTCTCAAGTCAATTGAGCAGAAACATATTAGTACTGTAAAATCGCTGATTGATGTTAAAATCCAAAGTCGTGTAGTAGCGTACATTAAAAATCTTTCTAACGAATTAGAAGATTTGTTGCATGGTGTATATTTGCTAAGAGAACTTTCTCCCCGCACACTTGATTTGATTGTAAGCTTTGGCGAAAGACTTTCTTCTTATATAATGTCTGAGTTCGTTGCGCAGTCTGGCTTGAGTTGCGAGTTGCTGGATGCTCGTAAATTGATAAAAACAGATGATAATTTTGGAAATGCAAAAGTAGATTTCAAGGTTACCGATAAAAATATTCTTGCGTATTTTAAAGATAAAAAAGCGACACAAATTATTACTGGATTTATTGCCTCTACTGAAAAGGGGGAAACAACTACACTGGGTCGTGGAGGTTCTGATTACACTGCTTCTATTTTTGGCGCAGCGTTAGACGCAGCTATTATAGAAATATGGACAGACGTAGACGGCATGATGACTGCTGATCCCAGAAAAGTGAAACAGGCATTTACACTTCCTGTAATGTCTTATGTGGAAGCAATGGAGATTTCACATTTTGGTGCTAAAGTAATTTATCCTCCTACTTTACAACCTGTTTTTAATAAAAAAATTCCTATTGCTATACGCAATACCTTTAACCCTTCTTTTGCAGGAACACTTATAAGTGAAAAAACTACCAACGATTCTTTTATGATCAAAGGTGTTTCTTCAATTGAAAATATTTCATTGCTTACGCTTCAGGGAAGTGGTCTTCAGGGCGTGACGGGCGTATCGGCTAGATTGTTCAGCTCTTTGGCAAGACAGAAAACAAATGTTATTTTAATAACACAAGCCTCTTCCGAATATTCTATTTGTTTTGCGATCGACGCAAAAGAAACTAAAAAAGCAAAAGAGGCAATCGAAGAGGAATTTGGATCAGAAATTTCTTCTAAAAAAATAGACAAAATTGTCGTAAAAGAAAATCTTTCTATCGTTGCTATTGTCGGCGATAATATGAAAAATACTCCAGGCATCTCTGGTAAAATGTTTTCTACACTTGGGAAGAATAATGTAAACGTAATCGCTATTGCGCAGGGCTCTTCAGAGTTGAATCTTTCTGTAGTAATAGAACAGATAAATATAGCTAAGGCTTTGAATGCTTTGCACGAGTCGTTTTTTCTTTCTGATATTAAAACAATAAATCTTTTTGTAGTAGGATTGGGATTGATTGGAAATACTTTGTTGAAACAAATACAAAAACAGTCTGCTCATTTACAAAAAGATAAACTAATAAAAATAAACGTTGTAGGTATTGCCAATAGTAAGAAAATGCTTCTTAGCGAAGGCGGAATTAGTTTAGGGAGTTGGAAAGAAAAACTAGAAGACAAAGGAGAAAAAGCAGGCATGAAAGAATTTGTAAGCCGGATTCAAAAAATGAACTTGCAAAATTCGGTTTTCATAGATAATACTTCTAGTAAAGATGTGGTAGCGTACTATGAAACTATTTTAGAGTCAAGAATATCTATTGTAACGCCAAATAAGGTAGCCAATTCTGGACCCTACAAAGAGTATAAAAAACTTCAAAATATTGCGTTTAAGAATGGAATTAAATTTCTCTATGAAACAAACGTAGGAGCAGGTCTTCCAGTGATCAATACGCTCCAAGATTTATTATTAAGTGGTGATAAAATTTTAAAAATTGAAGGCGTACTTTCTGGTACACTTTCTTATATTTTCAATACGTATAAAGGCGATAAGAAATTTTCAGACGTAGTAAAAGAAGCGAAAGAAAAGGGTTACACAGAACCAGATCCAAGAGACGACCTTAATGGAAAAGATGTGGCGCGTAAAATTCTTATTCTTTCCCGTGAAGCCGGGTACGAAATGGAATTTGACGATATAAAGGTGGAAAATATTCTACCTGTACCTTGCGTGAAAGCTAAAACTGTAGAAGAGTTTTTTGTGCAACTTGAAAAGCATAACGATATATTTTCAAAACGCAGGGACGAAGCAGAGAAAAAAGGAAAAGTATTGCGTTTCATTGCTAAAATGGAAAATGGGAAAGCAGGAATTACACTAGAAGCAGTGGATGGAAGTCATCCCTTTTTTGCTTTGTCTGGTAGCGATAACATGATCTCCTACACAACAGAGCGCTACAAAGATCGCCCAGTGGTAATTAAAGGCCCTGGCGCTGGTGCTGAAGTGACAGCCGCAGGTGTGTTTGCCGATATTATTAGAATAAGCAATTACCTTAAAGGATAATAAATGCCAGCTATTGAAGAACTTTCTGTTATCATACCCATATTTAATGAAGAAGCTAATATTCTAAATTTATATGATAGATTAAAAAAAGTATTGGATTCCATTACGTCTAATTACGAACTTATCTTTGTGAACGATGGGAGTAAAGACAAATCCATTACGCTTATAAAGGAGCTTGCCCAAAAAGATTCTACTATAAAATTCATTGATTTTAGTCGTAATTTTGGCCACCAGATTGCAGTTACAGCAGGTCTAGACCGCTCTGTGAGAAAGGCAGTGGTGATTATCGACGCAGATCTTCAAGACCTCAGGAACTCATTGCAGAAAGGCACTCAAAAATGAAAGAGGGATATGAAGTAGTATATGCAAAAAGAGGGAGGCGAAATGGCGAAACGTTTATGAAAAAAGTAACGGCTAAACTTTAGGTGGATTCTAATCATAAATGCACCAGTTGAGTGTTTTGAATCCACTGCTAGAAAATTTCAATTGGGCCATTAAACTCAAATCTTTTTCTAGGTCTATTGTTTAATCTATTTACAACATTTATTACACTTATTTTTATTATTTATACATTTTCTCTTATCCTAAAGTTCGACAATGAATTTGTTGGAGATCTTATGGGAGACGCCTCTCAGTTTTTTTGGAATGCTTACCATTTTAAAAAAACTTTTCCGGATGTAAGTAGAATCCTTTACACAAATGATATCTTATATCCCGAAGGACTATCCATACTGGTGAATTCCAATACTTATATATATGGGATAGCAGGACTATTTTCTAAAAATTCATATCTTTCCTTTATTATAATAGTTGCGCTCAGTTTTATTTTATCAGGCATCGCCTCCTATTTACTTTGCAGAAAATATATTGACAATAAATTTCTTTGTGCACTTGCAGGTTTTATTTTTGCATTTTCCCCTACAAACTCGTTCTGCTGACAGGCCATTACAATTTCCTTCTTACCTTTACTATTTATTTGTTTTGCCAAAATTGTAATGCTTAAAGACAATAAAATTAATTTTAATTTCGATAAAAAAAATTGTCTGATATTTTTTTGGCTTTACACTCTTATTAGACTACGTAGTGGTTTTTCATGCACTTTATCTATGTACGGTATATTTGTTTGTTTTGGTAGTGCTTACAATAAAATGGAAAAAATAAAAAATTACAATTGGAGTTTCATCCCTCGTTGTCGTTCATTTTATCATAGGAGGACTGAGGCTTCTTGGAGTTGATGACAGAGGTGCTTTTTGGTAGAGAAATGATAGTGCAAGCTTTTTTATTCCTTCCCACAACAAGCCTTTTTATAAAAATATAGATCCTTCAATTTGCTTCCATCAATATCCAGAGGGCATAGAATCTGTTATGTTCCTAGGATACACTTTTATCCTGCTTTTGTTTTTTACATTAGAAGTTTTCAATACTTGCCTGTTCAATTGAAATCACTTTTTATCACTTGCATCGTATTGTGCACGTTAAGTATTTCTTCTATAAAAATACTCGACAAAGAAATTTTTAACATGCCCACCAGCAGTATACATTTTATACCCTTTTTTAATAATGTTCGTATAGCAGGTAGAATTATCATATTAATCTCATTGATTCTACCCATCCTGTCTTTGTATTATTTGGACAAGAAAATCAAACAACGATGCTCTCTGACAGCAGCAGTTTCTGCGGCTAATATATCAGCAGTGATCATTGGTTTTACTCTTTATAGAATTTTTTCCTGCAAAATATGAATTCACAAAACAAGCCGACATTCCAAACTTTGTATATAAAATAGAAAACAATGGAAATTCTATTTTGAATATACCATTTGGAATAAAAGATGGGAATAAAATGTTAGGATAGTTTGAATGTAAAAATCTATTTTACCAGACAGTGTACCATACCCTAATTCTTGACGGTTATACTTCAAGAATAAAGGATAAAGTTTTCTTAGTCTACCAGGAAAATACTATAGCGAATGAGCTTCTTAATTATAGTAAAGATACGACAAGTCAATTCATTAGATAATAAGTTATCTGAGTATATATCTGAAAATGCTATAGGATATATTATTATTATTTCACCATCACACAGAAATCGAAGATTTGAATCTGTTATAGAGGCTGCGTTAATGAAAAAATATAATAAGCTAAACTGCGAAGAGGAAGAAGGGTATAAAATAATTTAACGTAAGTTGTAAGATCATTTTATTCTTGCTGAGATAAATCATAACGGCTCCATTTCTATTGTCTGCTTGAGCTTTGTAGTTGATATTTACAACAGCTTTTCTATAGCTAATAGAAGGGAATAATTTACGAAATATTAGTTTCCTTCTATTAGAATCTATAACTTACATGGCGATTTGATATTGATTGTACCTGTTAATACTACATGATATGATTATGTTAATATTCAGACCATGAAAAATAAGTTAAACGTCAGAGAAATAGTTCTAAAACTCTGCTGAAATTTAGTCGTTATTACATTTAGGTTTTAATTTTCTATGACCATAATTAAAAAACTTTCCATTGTTATACCAGCTTACAACGAAGAGCCCACTATTCATTTTATATTAGATAAAATAAAAGCGGTAACACTTTTAAATAATATAGAGAAAGAACTTATTATTATAAACGATTGCTCAAAAGACGATACAGAAGGAGCGATAAAAAGATATATGGATAACAATAAGGAGTTGTCTATCACGTACAAAAAACATGAAGTAAACAAAGGAAAAGGTGCTGCGCTTCATACGGGTATTATGTTAGCTACAGGAGAGTATACAATCATTCAGGATGCGGATCTTGAATATGATCCTAGAGAATACAATCTTTTATTGCAGCCAATTTGCGAGGGTTTTGCAGACGTGGTTTTTGGATCCCGTTTTATGGGAGGTAATCCGCACAGAATTTTATTTTTCTGGCATTCTATTGGAAATAATTTTTTAACATTTCTTTCTAATATGTTTTCTAATCTGAATTTGACAGATATGGAAACTTGCTATAAACTTTTTAAAACAGAGACAATTCAAAAACTATTTTTGTGCGAAAAAAGATTTGGATTTGAGCCTGAAGTAACGGCTAAAATAGCCAGAGTGCCTAACGTAAGAATATACGAAGTAGGAATTTCCTATTATGGACGTACTTACGAAGAAGGAAAGAAAATAGGATGGAAGGATGGTGTAAGAGCGATATTCTGTATACTAAAGTATAATATTTTTTCTAAGAAATATTTGAAATAAGCAATACGCCTACCTCTATGGATAATAAAAAAATCATACCTGTATTGGTATTACTTGCATATTGTATAATTGCAATAACCTTTACTTATCCACTCGTGTATCATTTGTCAGACGCCATTATCGCGGACAATCCAAAAGATGGAGATGCAAGTCAGTTTATTTGGGATGTATATATATTAAAAAAAAACATTCTTAATTTTGAAAATCCATTTTACACAAACGATCTCTTTTATCCGGTAAAAGCAAATTTATTAATGCATACCTATACCCCTGTTATCGGGTTTTTTGCACTATTTTTTAATAATAATTTCCTAGCGCTTAATATATATTTACTGGCTAGTTTCATATTATCGGCTTACGGAGCATATCTGCTTACCAAAAGATATATAGAAAATACTATATTATGTTTTCTGTGCGGTTTTATATTTTCTTTTTCAGCATATAAAATGATGCATTTGCTGGGGCATTATCATTTGATGCTTACTGCTACAATCCCGTTTTTTATACTGTGCTTTTTTAATGGCTTTAATTACGCCGCCAAAAATTTTATTCCTTCTGTGATAAGTGTAAAATATGTTTTGGGATGTTTCGTGTTATTTTGCATCACGCTGCTAAGTGATTATTACTCCAGTTTTTTCATCATTTATTTTGTTCTTCTTTTTTCTCTTTACAATAAATTCATTAAAAATCTTTCAGTGAATTGTCGCAGCTACAAGACTTGGGCCTGCATTCTTTTGGTGTTTATCGTTTCGCATATTATCATAAGGCTTTTGCGTTTGACAGGTATAGACGATAAAGGAGCGTTCTACTGGCAGGGTGATTTGCTGGCTTATCTTGTTCCTCCTATTAACAGTAGCTTTTATAGCAAGGAGTATTCGTTAAAATTAATAACACTGTTTCACATCCAACGATTTGGAGAAGGAATTGTTTTTTTTGGATACGGATTCTTTGTGTGTGTGGTTGTTTTCTTTAGAGACGTATTCAAAGGTGCAATACAGAAAAACATAAAACCGTTGGTTTTTTTGTCCTTAATTTTCTTTTGCATTATCATTCCAGGTTTGAAAATAAATGGTAAAGAATTATTGAATCTTCCCACTTCTATTATTCACTTTATTCCATTTGTAAATAACATACGCTGCTCTCCCAGGATTTTTGTAATGTTATCGCTTTTCTTTCCCATCGCCGTATTTTATTCTGTCGATAATTTGATAAAAGGATTTGGCAAATGGCGTTATGGCATTAGCATTATTTTATTATTATTGTTTATACTGGAATACAAAC
>JAYTHK010000174.1:0-4965 GCA_043732665.1 Cytophagales bacterium
CCCCAAATACCAATTAGGAAATACATTGGCAAAAGCATAAATTCAAAAAAGATAAAGAATAAAAGGAAATCTAAGGATAGAAAACAGCCGTAGATGGTAGAACACAACAATAGGTATAATGAAAAATAGCCTCTTCTGTTTTCTGTTATTTTCCATGAAGCGATAGCACCCACAAACATTACAATTCCCGTAAGGAGCAACATAGAAACATTTATGCCATCGATTCCCACAAAGTACTGTGCTGTTAACTTTCCAGCACTTCCTAGGTCCATTTCTATCCAATTGTATTGTTCTACAAACTGAATTCCTTTCCCTGGTTTATACAGAAAAAATAATACAATAGATACAATCAATTGTATTGAGGTTGTAATTAAAGTAATTACTTTAAGCAAGTAATGGCTTCTCATTGGCAATGCCATGAGAAGGAAGATAGAAATGAAGGGTAATAGTATTAGTAATGATAACATTTTATAGTTTTATAATTCTTAGTTTATCAATAACCACACGAACACAATTACTATTGCTAGTATGGTATAAGCGAAATAGCTTTGTACATTACCTTGTTGAAACGACCGAAGAAAATTTCCAGCTTTCATAGAAATCCATCCGACAAAATTTACGATACCATCTATGACGTATTTATCAATAAAGGCAATTGTAAAGGCAAATATAATTCCAATGTAAGCAACTGCATGTATAACACCGTCAATTATTTTTATATCTATTGAAGCAGTCCATACAGAAATTTGTATTCCTGGTTTTACCAACAGGAATTGATAGGCGTTGTCCATGTACCAATTGTTTTTTAAAATGCCTTTTAAAACAGAATCCTCTGACTCTTTTTGAATAGAATAAGTAGAAGGATTAAATCTATACCATGCAACGGATGCACCCAATGCTATAGCTGCTATGGAAATTGATAAAACCAGCCACTCTTGTATTCCTGATGTTGTAACTGTTTGGTTCAATTTTTCCATAATCCAACTATGATGAACTCCAAATGGATTTAAAGAAAAGAAGAACCATAAAGACAAGCTTCCCAAAACAATCATTGGAAGTTTCATAAGGTTACTAGGATCGTGAATTTTTCCAAAAGCAGGTTCTACTTGAGGGTAGAAATTCTTTAGTTTAAATGAGCCAAAAAAGACCAAAATCATCTGACGGATCATATAATAAGCAGTAGTGAAAATACTGACCACAGCTATAGTGGGAATAAGGAAATATACAATACTTTCTGTCTCGTGGTGCTTTCTAATAGCCCAATTAAACACACCTTCTAAAATAGCATCTTTAGAAAGAAATCCAGAAAACAAAGGCACTCCTACCAACGCCATACAAGACACAAAATAAGCAGCAAAAGTTATTGGCATTTTTTTACTTAACCCTCCCATTACTTTCATATCGAGTGTGTCAAAATTATTGAAGTACCCGCGGATAAACATTGATTGTTTTAGATGGTGCATTTCGTGAATCACTGCACCAGCAGTGAGGAACAAACAGGATTTGAAAAAGGCATGTGTTACTAAATGAAACAAAGCAGCATTGTATGCCCCCACTCCCATTGCCATTACCATAAATCCTAATTGTGAAATGGTAGAATAAGCCAATACTTTTTTAATATCGGTCTGAGCTGCAGCAGGAATTGCTCCTGTAATAGCTGTAACAGCTCCTATGAAAGCAATTATCGTTAACGTATCAGGATTTAAAAGTAAATAGGTTTTAGCTAATAAATAAATCCCTGCAGCCACCATAGTAGCCGCATGAATAAGTGCAGAAGCAGGTGTAGGACCTTCCATAGCATCTGGCAGCCATAGCTGTAATGGAAACTGTGCAGACTTCCCTACACAGCCAAAAAATATTCCAAGACCTA
Organism: Cytophagales bacterium; assembly: GCA_043732665.1. Classification (GTDB taxonomy): domain Bacteria; phylum Bacteroidota; class Bacteroidia; order Cytophagales; family Cytophagaceae; genus JANYCO01. Next base: position 1,871 of record JAYTHK010000174.1, read on the forward strand.
ATACAGTAAATATAAGATCGGATGGGATACTTGAATTTGCTAACGAAGCATTGATAAGACTTAAATCAAAGGTGCCAAATTTTACATACACAATAAATATTCCTATCAGGAAACCTACGTCACCAATACGGTTAATAAGAAATGCTTTTTTACTAGCTCTGGCAGCAGCAATTTTCTCCATCCAGAATCCTATGAGCAGATAAGACGCAAACCCCACAAGTTCCCAACACATGAAGGTTACAAGCAGATTATCGGAGAGCACAATACCGATCATGGAGGAAGTAAATAAACCTAGGTAAGGAAAGTAACGTGTATAATTTTTCTTATCGAACATATATTCGATAGAATAAAGATGCACTAAAAAAGAAATTAAAGTTACCACTACCAGCATGATCGAGGTGAGTGGGTTTATCAATATAGAAACGGTAAAGGGAACTTCTTTTTCTAATCCAGGAAGTATGAACCAATTGAATTTTGTAAGTGTTTCAGAACCGTTCCAACTTTGAGAAAAAATATAAATGGATAAAGCCAGACAAGTCCCCATGATACCAGTAGCCAGCCAATCTCCTTTGCGAGGAAGTTTATTGCCAAAAAAATACAACGTCACAAATGTACCTATTGGGAATAATAAAATAAGAATTGACAATATGGTAATCGTATTTATCAAAAGGAATTTAGTCTTTCAGTTTGCTAATTTCGTCGAGGTTGCTGGTTTTGAAATGTTTATAGACTTGTACTACAATAGCCAATGCAACGGTAGCCTCCGCTGCCGCAATAACCATTATAAAAAGGGCAAAGAGTTGACCTTTTATCATGCCATCTTGTGTACTAAAAGCTACAAAATTTATATTTGCGGCATTTAAGATTAGTTCTATTCCTGCCAACACAACAATACTATTTCGTTTTGTAATAACGATAGCTACTCCTATACTGAACAGGATGGAGCTAATTAGTAAGTAATGTAATATTGGTATCAAAATTAAATTTGCGAATTGCTTTAATTGGTATACTTCCGCATCTCAAAACTAATCATTTTTTAGTTAATATCAGAAAGAGTTATAGGTTTTGTTATTGCGAAATTCAGGTGGTATCTTGTACACTTTAAACCTTTATTAAAAGTGAAAGTAGCAGGATTTAGTTTTATAAGAAACGCCGTAAAATATGATTATCCGATTGTGGAAGCCATCACTTCTATTTTACCACTCTGTGATATTTTTATAGTAGCGTTAGGAAATTCAGAAGACGAAACAGAAAGACTTATCAGAAGCATTCCTTCTGATAAAATCAAAATTGTAACTACTGTTTGGAACGATAGTTTAAGAGAAGGCGGTAAAGTACTGGCAGACGAGACCAATAAAGCTTTTGATGCTATTGGGACGGAATATGATTGGTGTTTTTATATTCAAGGTGACGAAGTAATGCATGAAAAATTCCTTCCGATTGTAAAATCAGAAATGCTGAAGTATGCAACGAATAATGAAGTAGAAGGCTTGTTGTTTGGATATAAACATTTTTATGGTTCTTACGAATACATCGGTGTTTCTAGAAAATGGTATCGAAAAGAAATAAGACTTATAAAAAATAATAAAAAAATACGTTCGTATAAAGATGCTCAGGGCTTTAGAATTGACGGACAAAAGCTAAAGGTAAAAGAAATAGCGGCTGAAATTTACCACTATGGATGGGTAAGAAATCCCAAAGCCCAGCAATTAAAACAAGAGACTTTCCATAAACTTTGGCACGACGACGATTGGGTTAAAAAAAACGTGGTGGAAGCCGATGAATTTGATTATAAAACAATTGAAACGCTCACTAAATTCGAAGGAAGCCATCCTTCTTGTATGGAAGAACGGTTGAAAAATACACAATGGGCTTTCCATTATGATGCTTCAAAATCCAGAAAAACGCTGAAAGATAAATTGTCTTTTTTTGTGGAGAATATGACGGGATATAGAATTGGAGAATATAAAAATTATAAAAAATATAGTTAGGAAGCTTTTCTTCCCGCCACAAAAGCTGCTCCTACTAATGCTATTAACAAAAGTACTCCCACCGCTTCAAATACTACTATATATTCGCTTATTAAACTAATACCTAAAATTTTAATGGTGCTTTGTGTTACAACTGTAGTTGTTTTTCCTGAATCAGATAGAAATGAATTTTCATTTTTTACAAATAAATAAACCAATATGCCCAATACTGAAAGACCCGAAATAATTCCAGAAATGAAATATTTATTTCTGGAAATTGGATAGATAGCTCCAGTTTCGCGGTTGGTAAGCATGACTCCAAAAAGCATTAAAACAAGTACGCCACCCACATATATAACCAATTGAGTGACAGCCAAAAAGTCTGCTCCAGCAAAAATGTACAGTGCTGAAATGCCTATAAATACAGCTAATAAGGATAATACAGCATGCAATACATTTTTTGTAAAAAGTATAAATAAAGCGAATGCTACGGTAAGTATAGCAAAAAAATAAAATAATAATTGTACAGCGGTCATAAAATTTCGTCGTCTTTTTTTGGTGGTTTTATAGTTGGTGTTTTTATCACAGGCTTGAATGATGGCTTTTTCACTACAGGTTTCTCTCCGTTACTGGCTTCAGGAGTAACGTTTAATTCTTTCGCTTTAGCGGCTTCTAATTTCAACCGTTGTTTTTCTTTGTCAAATTCTTCGTAAATCTTCTTTTTCTTGTCAGCTTGTTCTGGTGTTAAATCAGTAAAATGGAAGTTCATTTTTTGCACATCAAATTCACTGAAATCGAATTCCTTTGTCATTGTGAGACATTCTGTAGGGCACACGGTGGTGCACAGCCCGCAATAGCAACATTTGGCCATGTCGATATCAAAGGTGGCAGCATAGATTCTTTTCGTGGTGCCATCGGAAGTTTTTCCAATTTCTTCGGGAGATTTTATCGGAATAATGTCGATACAATTTACCGGACAAATTTTAGCGCAAAGGTCACAGACAATACAGTCGTCGATTTCGTTGTACAATTTATAACGACCGTTGTCAGGCACAGGAATAGCTTCAAAAGGATATTCTGTCGTTACAATACCTGTATTTTGTAGGAAATAATCTTTATTTTCTA
>JAYTHK010000175.1:0-4946 GCA_043732665.1 Cytophagales bacterium
TAAATATTGAGTATGGTCAAAACTAATGTTAGTTATGAGCACAACTTCTGGACTTAAGACATTGGTAGCGTCCAACCGACCGCCAAGTCCTGTTTCAATCACTGCGATGTCTACTTTTTTTTCAGCAAAAAAATGAAACGCCATCAACGTAGTTATTTCAAAAAAAGAAGCCTGAAATGATTTAAAATAATCTAAATGCTGATTTATAAAATCGGTTATCGTCTCTTTAGAAATTTCTTCCCCATTTATTTTTATCCTTTCCGTAAATTCTTTGAGATGTGGTGAGGTATATAGTCCTGTTTTATATCCAGCAGATTGTAATACTGAAGCTATTAAGTGTGAAGAACTGCCTTTGCCATTAGTTCCAGCAATATGAATTGTTTTTATCTTTTTCTGAGGATTTCCAAAATGTTCACACAACTCTTCTATTCTCTCTAATCCTGGATGATAAGCGCCTCCTCCTATTTTTTCAAACATTGGGAAACTACTAAATAAAAAATCAATCGTTTGTTTGTAATCCATATTAATTTCGGAATACAAAGGTATAAAAAAAACCACCTAAAAATAGGTGGTTTTTTTTATTTGTTAAGACCAAAGTCTTAGTGTTGGAAACTATATAGATAACCTGATTTTTTCTTTTTAGCTTTTTTGTGACTTGCATGTTTTCCACCTTTTGGTAGATTTTCAACTGCGGCAAAAGAAGTACTTCCTACTACCATCACCATCATAATTGCTACAATATATCTTTTCATAGTATTTATTGTTAAGAATCTTAAACCCCCTTTAGTATTAATTACTTTATAAATATTGTGAAAATAATCATATAATCCTAATTAAATAAGGATTATTTTTATAAAAAATTATACGCAATGTACTTTAATAATCTAGAGTATTTATTATCAATGATTTACCCTAAATTGACATGGGTAAAAAAAACTTCTGAGAAAGTAATTTATTTGACTTTTGACGACGGTCCAATACCCGAAGTCACCGAGTATGTATTGAAGGAACTAGCTCATTACAAAGCCAAGGCAACGTTCTTTTGTGTGGGCGACAACATATATAAAAATCCAAAGGTCTTTAAAAAAATCATAGAACAAGGTCATAAAACAGGCAACCATTCTTATAACCATTTGAATGGTTGGAAAAAAGAAAATTCTATTTATCTAGATAACGTAAAAAAAAGCGATACTTTGATGATGGAAAACCTAATGAAAGGCAATCAGCATCTATATTTTAGCAGTTCGACCAAGAAAAAACTTTATAGACCACCTTACGGAAAAATAAAAAAAGCACAGATCAAAGCATTAGACGATCAATACGAGATTGTTATGTGGGATGTATTAACGGGTGACTTTGATAAAAATTTATCTCCAGAAAAATGTTTGCGAAAAGCTATTAAGTATACTGGAAAAGGTTCTATCGTTATTTTTCACGATAGTCTAAAAGCCTTCCCAAACCTACAATATGCGCTACCAAGATTTCTAAAACATTTTACGGAGGTCGGATATCGTTTTGAAAGCTTATGAGTATTCTACTTTATTTTTGTGTTATATATTTATATATTTTATTCAGCTATCAATTGGGGCTTATATTCCTTTTGATAACTTTAAAAAAAGATAAAGCGGCGGATACGTATACCGATTTTCCTTTCGTAAGTATTCTTATAGCTGCAAGAAATGAAGAAGCTAATATATTATCCTGCCTCGAATCTGTTGCGCGCCTTAATTGGCCTACTGAGAAACTGGAAGTATTAATTGGTAACGACCAATCGACGGATGAAACAGCGTCATTAATTCTTGAATTTATTAAAAATAAAAAAAATTTTCGACTCGTAAGCATCACTCAAAAGTTGGGTACCGCAAAAGGTAAGGCGAATGTACTGGCTCATCTTACCGTGGAAGCGAAAAGTGATTTCTTTTTTTTTACAGATGCTGATATAGAAGTACCAAAAAATTGGATTCAAAGTCTTCTGGCCAACCATGATGAGACAATTGGAATTGTATCTGGAGCAACAAAAACAACTAATGATTCTCTTTTTGACTATTGCCAAAACCTAGACTGGGTGTACGCTTTCGGAATGGTCAAAGCTGCATCTGATCGCAACATCCCTGTAAGCGCTGTAGGAAATAATATGATGATTTCTCGTAAAGCTTATGAGTCTACAGGAGGTTATGCTGCTATTCCATTCTCTATTACCGAAGACCTTCAATTATTTTCAGAAACATTAAAAAGAGGTTGGAAATACAAGAACTTAATGTCTTCCGATAATCTGGCCGTTTCAAAACCTTTAGAATCTTTATCAAAATTACTTTCCCAGCGTAAACGTTGGACGAGAGGAGCCATGAGCATTCCGATAGCGCTCTTGTTATTTCTTTTTATCCAAGCCTTATTTATTCCCGTTATAGTGATTACAATAATTTATTTTCCAACTTTTGGAATCTTTTTTTGGTTGTCAAAGATACTCCTGCAACAGTTTTGTATTTTTCTTTCTTTTAGAAGATTAGGAGAAAATTACTCGGTCTGGAAAGGATTTTTAGTATATGAAATCTATTCGAACTTGCTTTCAATTTTGGTATTAGCAGTATACTTCATTCCTGGAAAGGTGAAGTGGAAAGGGCGAGAATATTAATGGCTCTAATTTATAGTTGGGTTGTTGATGCAATTTTGAATAGTTCAGAATACTCCACAACTAACCACCAAAATTTAGAGCAGAGACAAATTAGTTAACCATTATTCTACTCTTCCAATAATTTATTCAATACCTTCAACTCCTCAATAAACTGATCTCTCACTTCTTTTGCATACGGATTTTCTTTTTCAATAGTAAGAAATAAATCCAATGAGTCTTGTCCGAGATTTCGTTTGATATAAAGCAGATATTGGTACGCAGGAGTTTTCTGTTCTACATCTGGAATATCCATTGCATTTACAGCCCTTCCTACAAAGTGCGTGAGCGCTTGCACATAAGCCATCTGCTTATCATGCACAACAGGTGTACGCTCCATCACATTCAATTTTAATTCCTTAGAAAAAAAACGAATCAAATTGTGATTCTTTTTTGTGCGTACTGGACAAACCACAATATTTAAGCCTTCTATTCCTTCCTTACCACTTTGAGGACCAAACAAAGGGTGCGTGCCTATAATGTCTACATTTTCTGGCAGGTATTTTAACATCAGCTCTATGGGCTTTATTTTCACTGAAGAAAGGTCAAAAACAAGTGCTTTAGGCTGTACTAAATCTTTGATATTAATAAGTAGCTCTTCTAGAAATTGGACAGGTACAGCCAACGCTACAATATCTTTGGCAGCTACTTCTTTCAGACTCCCCCAACGAACTCCGAGTTCTTTTGCTTTGAGAGAAAGATCTGCAGTATCAAAAACCGTAATGTCAAAATATGGTTTTAAATGAGGAATAATAAAACGACCAAAACCTCCAAAACCAATAAACCCTAATTCTCTCTTTTGTTCTTCTTTTGTCATTATAATATACGGTCATCCGAGCTAAATAGCCTCGATAAATTAGATTCTTAAAAAAGACAAACATGAAATTTTGCACTTCCTCATTTGTTTGATAATTTTACGATTTCTGAGTTCACCAAAATCAACGATGCAAAGTACAAAATTATCAGGACAGCCCATTATTTGCTAGTTACTTTCTTTTATTACCAAAGAATTGGTTCAAGAATCCGTTTCAAAATTCAGCTCTGACAAGTATTATAAAACAATGACTACCTAAAAGCAATTGGTATTCATGCTCTAAGGTATTGTCAGTAAATCAGGCTCCTTCAAGAATCGATGCAAGTGCTTTCTGTTTCTGGAAGACAAACTCAATTATGGAGGCATCGATCAACTTCCTGCCACAAGTATACGATCAGAGACTAATTGTAATCGAAGCTGTGAAGTTTTTTAACATCTCTATTATAGTTTGTTTGATTATTACAATTGTACTCTTCCTCAAACTCCGCTAACTGAAACGCAAGCTACTGCATTTTTGCTGCTACTTTTTTCTCGTCAACTCTACGTTCGTATTCCTTTTTCAGAAATCAATATATCTCCCATAAATCTTAAAAAGTCGCTCTATAGAAAGGTAAGGCTTAACTCCTTTTAACTCCATCTTGAGCCTGTAACTATCTTAATTTTATTCGTGCAAAAACTTTAAACAGCAATAGAAATAATATCCGCATAATAAAATTATTCTTATTGTATAATGCAAAAAATATTATCGAAAAATTGGGTAATGAGGAAATTGACAAAGAAAGTTATATATTCAAAATATTGTCAAATGATTTAACTGTTATACAAAAATACAAGGCGATAAAACAACATTTGAAAACTACAAAAAATATATGAAGCAAATTGGTTAGAATTTAGAAATCAATAAAAATCTATCGACATACTCTGCCAGAAGTAGTTTTGCTACAATATAAAAAAGAAATGGAGCATCATTAGAGTATATTTCTGAAAGCTTACGAAATTCAAATTTGAAAACCACGAAAGATTATTTGGGTAGTTTTACTGATGAAACAAAAAAAATCTTCATGTTAACTAAATTTTTAGAGTAAACGATTCTACTTAAAAAATTTCATAAAATTAGTGCCAAGATTGTGTGAGGTCAAACTATCATAGACTAAAATAAAAAAAAACTACTGTGGGTTATACTACAGCTATTACTTGTAGGATAACCTACAGTAAAATAAAGCATTGCACTTTAGAATAACTAAAGTATTTAATACATATAGCCGTAGCAATATAATTATAGCTATTAAGCAATTAGAATAGTCGACATAATTGACCATATACAAGCATGTCCACTAATTCATGTATCAAGATTTTAATAAATTTTAAGGATTAGATATTTTATTCGCCCATGCAGATATACTGCGTTGTGTATGTTTAAGATTGTATCAAAATAAGAGATACAATGGAAAGATATTCTATCCT
>JAYTHK010000176.1:0-4945 GCA_043732665.1 Cytophagales bacterium
AGTGCTCTTCTATTTCCTGAAAGCGATTCGGTTTCATCTTTTATAGTTAAGTTACTAAAATCTTCGTTCCACTGAACCATACCAATCTTTGTTCCGAAATACAATCGACCTTTTGCGAAATTTATTTTATAAGAAAACAATCCATCTGCCCCTTGGGCGAGATTTAAAGGGGCTCTTTGCATATTTAATGTTAAATGCGTTTACCTTGCCTTTATCCTGCAATAGCGAAAAGTTTAGTTCTAAAATTTCGCTCCGAATGAAACGTAGAAAGATCTCCCTTGAGCAGGAATAATACCTGGTCCAGGATATTCGTCGGTGCGTTTTGTGAAATAATGCGCATTGGTCAGATTATTTATTCCTCCTTTCAGGTTGTAATTTTTTATAGTATACGTAGCCGAAAAATCCATTACTTTATAGGCAGGAATAATTCCGATCAATGCATCGCTACTGGATACTGTATTGTTGGCATCGCCATAAGACTTAGCGGTACTGCTAAATTGATACGTTACAGAAAATTTTTTAAATCCATAAGTGATTCCAAATCTATTGATAGTCTGTGGTGCATATTCTACGTGATTTCCTTTAAGAGACTTTCCACTACTATCTGTTCCGCTCAAGTAACGGGCATCGATATAGGCAAAGGAATTAAACAAACTGATGTTGCCAATTTTAGAATTTTGAGTGAATATTTTTACCGGATTGATTTCTATATAGGTTTCAACTCCTTTGCTGACGCTATTTCCAGTGTTCGTTCTCAAAGTATATACACTCGCTGTAGTTGGATCGGTAACCGAAAGTAAACCAATGCGTTTATTGTATTGCAGATAAAAAGCACCCACATCAAAATTTAGAAAATTACTAAACGTTCCTCTCCATCCTAAATCTGCATTATAACCAGACGCATCTTTCATATTCGGATTAATTCGAGAAGTCACACCAATTGGAGTAAGAGATGAATAATCCATCGGTCTATAGGCTTGCGACCAGTTGGCATATATATTCGTAGTTTTCGAAATCTTATATTGTGACCCTATACCCAATAGTGGTATATAACGGTTTCTGGAATTATTGCTGTTTACCCGAACACCCCCATCCGTAATGTAGCCATTGATGGTAGAGTTTATATACTCATAGCGAAAACCAGGGGTCACTGACCATTTTTTTGTAATCCTGAAAATATTTTCAAAGAACAAACCAAGATTTGTCGTTGTAAAATTCAACGCATATTCATAGTCTCCCCCGTATAGCTTCATATCAAAATCAGAGCCTGTAGAGCCATGACCTCCACCTTGTCTTTTCATTTTACCATAAAAAAAACGAACGCCGCCTGCAAAACTATTGCTCATACCAAGAAATTTATAGTTCGTAAGTGCACGTGCTTCGGTAGTCGAACTTGCAAAGGCTTCTCTCTGCACTTCTCTTTTTATATATTTATTGCTATCCACACTGATACTATCTGCTATACCTGGTCCTCCGTCTTCATTTTTCCAAACTAAATTTCGCTGACTATACAAATAAGCAGATTTTACCGTAACGGTAGTACTTTTAGACACTTTGTATTCTGCTGTACCCGTAATAATATTCCATGGACTGTTCAACCAGTTTCTAGCCCTAAACGACTGACGGCTGTCTTTGTCAAACTCAGCATCAGTGAGCCCTCCAGGCATTTGTATTTTATTTCTTAAAATAGAATACTCCAAACCAAACTTAAGTTTACCCGTCGCCTGATAGTCCACTTTTGCAAAACCTGTAAAAGCCGTGTAGCCAGAATTAGGTCTCCAACCTTGTGTATTTTTATATTGTCCATAAGCATAATAACTCCATTTTTTTAGCGTACCGCCAATAGAATGAAACGAATTAAATAAGCCATAACTGCCAGCAGTTTGCTGTGTAGTATATTCGATTTTTTTATCTTTTGGAGCATCTTTCATTACAAAATTTACTATTCCGCCAAACTGTGGTCCAAACTGTAAAGAGGCTGCACCACGCACCACTTCGATTCTTTTTACTGCTTCCATCGATGGATTGTAATACGACTCGTTATAACCATAGATATCGGAAGTAATGTTATAACCATTTTGTCTTGTATTCATTTCGATAGACTGAGTTGGATTAAGACCCCGTAAACCAAAGCCGTTAGAAGGAAATCCCCCTCCTTCCGTCTCCGAAAAATTCATTCCTGGGATTCTCCCTAAAATTTGACGAGGATTATTTTGAGCTTTGTTCGCGTCGATGCTATCCAAAATTAATACTTCATTTTTCTTTCCTGAATAAATAACAGTACCTACCGTTTCGGATAAATTACCAATACCATTTTTACTACGTGTGCCTGTCACCTCAAGCGGATCCATTGTTAGAGTGTCTTTTTCCAAAGAAATTATTGTATCCTTTATGTTTCCTACATTCTTTTGAGCAAATGAAAGAGATATACTCATAAATATGAATACGTTTACTAAAACTATTTTTCTGAAAAATTTCTTTGTATTACTTCTGCACATAATGATTGTGTCGTTATACTTTACTTTTTGATAGGTTTAAACTTGCTTTTACTACTATTCTTAATTAGACTGTCTTTAAATAAGCTTCTGCAAAAGTAATATTCAAACTCGATTTTGCAATACCTTGTTTGTAATTATTCTAAATAAAATAATTTAAAATTTTAAAATATTAACTATCAATTATTTAAAAAATACTTGATCCAATATTTCCTATCGTTTGTTAAGCTGTGAGTAACTTGATTGTTGGTAGACGCTTCCATTTTTTATTTTTGTCCCTATTGATATACTATACCCTAAAATACCTTGAACAATCACTTTCAGAAAATTTCTGGAGAACTTAGCATCTCCCTCAAAAACATTGAAGCCACGGTTGAACTGCTCGACAGTGGCGCTACTGTGCCTTTTATATCCCGTTACCGGAAAGAAATAACGGGTAGCTTAGACGAAGTGCAAATTACCGCCATTCGTGACAGAGTGGCTCAGTTGCGCGAACTTGACAAACGCCGGGAAAGTATTTTGAAATCCATGAAAGAACTGGAAAAGCTAACCGATGCCTTGGAGAAAAAAATAAACAATGCCGAAACACTTACAGAGCTAGAAGATATTTATTTGCCTTATAAACCAAAACGTAAAACAAAAGCTACCGCAGCCAAAGAAAAAGGATTGGAACCCCTGGCCGATCTGATTTTCTTACAGGATAATATAAATTTAGACGCTGAAATTGAAAAATACCTTAGCGCAGAAAAAGGCGTAAATACACCCGAAGAAGCACTTGCCGGTGCACGTGACATCATCGCTGAAAAAATAAGTGAAAACCAAGAAGTACGTGCAGGAGTGCGGGAAATATTTCTAAAAAAAGGAACGTTAAAAACAAAAGTATTTCCAGGTAAGGAAACGGAAGCACAAAAATTTCAGGATTATTTTGAATGGGAAGAACCTTTATCCAAAGCACCCTCCCATCGTGTGCTCGCCATGAGAAGAGGCGAAAAAGAAATGTTCCTTATGCTGGATGTGCTTCCTCCCGAAGAAGATACGTTAGAATATATAGAATCAAAAACCGTAAAAGGAAGTTCTAACCTTTCACAACAAGTAAAACTAGCGGTGAAAGATTCCTATAAAAGACTGCTTCGCCCTTCGATGGAAACAGAAATTAGAATGAGCTCTAAACAAAAAGCAGACGAAGAAGCAATTCGAGTATTTGCCGATAACCTTCGTCAACTCTTACTTGCCGCTCCTTTAGGACAAAAAAATGTGATGGCATTGGACCCTGGTTTTAAAAGTGGTTGCAAATTAGTTTGCCTAGACAGCCAAGGGAAATTACTACACTATACAGTTATTTTTCCGCACGAACCTCAACGACAAACCAGAGAAAGTAGTTCTACTATAGAACATTTGGTAAAAGAATATAACATACAAGCATTTGCGATAGGCAATGGTACTGCGGGTAGAGAAACGGAGTCCTTTGTAAAAAATATTGGGCTGAAAGATATTCCAGTAGTGATGGTCAACGAGAGTGGTGCTTCCATCTACTCTGCCTCTGAAGTAGCAAGAGAAGAATTTCCAGACAAAGACGTAACCGTTCGGGGAGCCGTGTCTATTGGTCGCCGATTGATGGATCCTTTGGCAGAACTTGTAAAATTGGATCCAAAATCGATCGGTGTAGGGCAGTACCAACACGACGTAGATCAAAATCAACTCAAACAAAGTCTAGACGATATTGTGGTCAGTTGCGTGAATGCTGTAGGCGTAGAAGTCAATACGGCCAGCAAACAAATCCTAACTTACGTATCTGGTCTTGGACCACAATTGGCTCAAAATATTATAGAATACCGTGATTCAAATGGTCCATTCAAAAATCGTGAAGCACTTAAGAAAGTAACACGAATGGGCGATAAAGCTTATGAACAAGCTGCTGGTTTCCTTCGCATTTATAAAGCAGAAAACCCATTGGATTCAAGTGCAGTGCACCCAGAGACGTATTACATTGTAGAACAAATGGCAAAAGATTTGGGCTGCACAATGGACGAGCTAATGAAGAACCCAGCGTTGAGAAAACAAATCGAATTAAAAAAATACGTATCTGAAAAAATTGGTTTGCCTACATTGACCGATATTCTCAAAGAACTCGACAAACCTGGTCGTGACCCAAGAGAAGGTTTTGAATTGTTTGAGTTTGCCGAAGGCGTCAACAAAATAAGTGATCTGAAACCTGGCATGAAACTTCCCGGCATTATCACTAATATCACTAAGTTCGGAGCTTTTGTAGACATTGGAGTACATCAAGACGGACTTATTCACGTAAGCCACCTTTCCAATAAATTTATTACCAATCCTTCGGAAGCGGTGAAAGTTTCACAGAAAGTACAGGTAACTGTATTGGAAGTTGATGTTGCCAGAAAACGAATTTCGCTTTCTATGAAAGACGAGAATGCTCCAATATCTTCAAG
>JAYTHK010000177.1:0-4935 GCA_043732665.1 Cytophagales bacterium
AAAGCTTAGGCATTTTAAACTACAAAAAATAATTTAAACGTTGTTCCCTTATTTATTTCGCTTTCTACCTCTACTCTTCCTCCCAGTATTTCCATCTGATTTTTCAGTAGGTATAATCCAAGCCCTTTTCCTTCCACATGGTTATGGAATCGCTTGTAAAATCCAAAAATCTTATCTTTGTTTTGTTCTAAATCAAAGCCAAGGCCATTATCTGCAAAAGAAAGACAGATTGTTTTAGCATCAATTTTTTCGGTCTTAATTGTGATAACGGCAGGCAATTCTTTGATTTTATATTTTAAAGAATTTGACATTAAGTTTAGTAAAACACTTTGGATATAACTCTTTACACTAGAAAGGGTACTGACATCTGTAAAATCAGTATAGATGGTCGCATTCGCATGTTCAATCTGACCTTTTAGTAAATCTTTTAGCACTGATATTTCCTCTTCAAAATCGATGGATACTTTTATCAATTCGGTCTCTTCAGAGGTGGAAAGAATTTGATTGAGGTCTTTAATAATATTGTCAAGATGCAAAGCCGACTTCTTGATATGGCCAACAACTTTTGTTTGCAAAGCAGTGTCGGTATTAAAGCGTTCAAAAACGTCTGTAAGGCCAAGAAGCGTGACGATTGGTCCTCTCAGGTTATGAGAAATGATATAGGAATATTGATTGAGTTGAGCATTTTGTTGGACAAGCTCTTTGTTGATTTTCTTGAGATTTTCTTCCGACAATTTCCTTTCCGTAATATCTATTCCAATCATGGACACTCCAATAATAGTATCGTCGGAAGCATAAACAGGCTGTAGCGTAAACTCAACGTTGCATATACCGCCGTTTTTCAGTATAGGATACTCTCTTTCGTAGACAACCGTCTCACCATTTAAGCAATTTTTAAAAGCGGCTCTAAACGATGGAAGAAATTTCTCGGGGATATAGTCATAATCAAATGTTCCAACAGTAATTTCTTTGTTAAAGAATACTTCAGTGGTAATTTTTGCTTTTTTATTAAACCACAAACAATCGGCCTCTCGTCCAATAAGTATATGAAGGTGTTGCGAACTATCAAACAGCGCTTTTAATTTTTTTTCGCTTTCTATTATTATTTGATCCGCTATTTTTTGCTGTGTTACGTCTCTGCTTATAAAATAAATACTATGTATTTCACCTTTCTCATTATAGATAGGAGAAAGGTGATTGTTGTAATAACGGTAAGCGCCTAACGTTTCCCCCTCCGATTCGTAATCTGCCTTTTCTCCCGAAGCAAGAACGTTTTCCAGCGCCTTCTTCATTGGCGCATGAAAAATTTTAGGAGTAACATCAAAAAGGTTAACACCAGAAATTTGTGCTAGTCGCTCCTCGGGAATGCCAGGTATGTGACAAATGATAATCGTGTGGTCTTTGTCTACCTCTATGATAATGTCAGGAGAAGCATCAAATAAACGCTTGTAACGCTCTCCACCATTGCTCTGCAGAGTGATCTCTTCCCGTAATTTTTCGTTTTCTTCCTGTAGTTTTCTTAAAAGAGCGTATTGATTCATGAAAATATGCGCAAAAACTTAATACCAAGTAAATAATTATAATATTCCCTTTTTAGGTTATATAGTACCTTTCCTAAGACGTATTTTTAAAATAATGGTTGTGATTATTTGACTTTTCTATTCGATGATTTGATATTCACATGCCTGTCCCCTCCTCTGGAAATGGCTAATAATTTTATATAGAGGGCATTAATACTTCTCAATACGAATTCTTACTTAAGTGAATTTAATGTCCTGGCTCCAACAAGTAGTAATTAAGAGATTGTCTTTTGCAGAGATAAATACTGAATACTACCTATATATTTTGTAGTAATAATTTTTATTTCATAGGGTTGCTAGGAAGTAAATAGCAAGACCCAATACTAATAAGAATCTTATTGTCTATCCAAAATCAATTCCTTTAAAATTGCACCTAGTGCCTAAAAAAATGAATTTATCGTAGTTTTTATTGTAAAATAAAATTTATAGGTAGAAAACACGAGGTATACAGTATAAAAAATGTTATATTTTGGATAAAACAGTCAATAAATTGTAACTGATATGTCGATAAAAGTAGCCATCAGGCACCAAATGTTATATGAATACGATCGTTCGGTAAATCTATCGCCACATGTTTTTAGACTTCGTCCTGCTCCCCATTGTAGGACGCCAATCTTATCGTATTCGTTAAAAATAATCCCTGAAAATAAATTTATCAACTGGCAGCAAGACCCTTTCGGAAATATGCTTGCTCGAGTTGTTTTCCCTGAGAAAACGACAAAGCTAAGTTTTGAGGTGGAAGTGATCGCAGAAATGATTGTTATTAATCCTTTCGATTTTTTTGTAGAAAGTTATGCAGAAAATTTTCCTTTTAACTATACACACCATCTAAAAAAAGAATTAACCCCTTATTTCGAAGTAAGTGAAAATGGCCCGCTGTTGGAGGAATGGGTAAAAAAAATCGACCTAAATAAAAAAGTGCCTATCAACGATTTTCTTGTTGGGTTAAATCAAGAGATCTGGAGATATGTAAACTACACGGTTCGTTTTGAGCCAGGAGTTCAGACTACCGAAGAAACGATAGCACTGAAGAGCGGATCCTGTCGTGATTCTGCATGGTTGTTAGTGCAGCTGTTGCGACGTCTTGGTCTTGCCGCACGTTTTGTGTCGGGTTATTTAATTCAACTAAAAGCAGATCAAAAAGCACTTGACGGGCCTTCGGGACCAGAAGAAGATTTTACAGACCTTCATGCTTGGGCAGAAGTATATATTCCTGGCGCTGGCTGGATTGGCCTTGATGCTACTTCAGGATTGTTTGCAGGAGAAGGACACATTCCTTTGTGCTGTACTCCTGATCCTATAAGTGCTGCGCCTGTCACGGGTATGACAGACTTTTGTGAAACAACATTTAGTTATAAGAATGAAGTTTATAGAATTCACGAAGACCCTCGCGTTACAAAACCATACAGTGACGAACAATGGGCTTCTATTATAGGTTTAGGAAATAAGATCGAAGAAGAATTTGTGGGAGGCGATGTACGCCTTACTATGGGTGGCGAACCGACCTTCGTCTCGATAGACGATATGGAAGCCAAAGAGTGGAATACTGCTGCCGATGGCCCTCATAAAAGAATTTTGGGAGCTGATCTTATTGAACGGCTAAAAAACGAATTTGCTCTTGGAGGCTTGATTCATTTGGGTCAGGGGAAATGGTATCCTGGTGAGCCTTTGCCTCGTTGGCAATACGCTGCCATCTGGCGTAAAGATGGAAATCCGATTTGGAAAAATTCCAACCTTTTGGATATCGGCGAGAAAAAATCTTCTTATACGATCCAAGACGTAAAAAATCTTTCTGAAGAACTAACCAATTATCTAAATATTCCAAAAGAACACGTACATCCTGCCTTGGAAGACATTTATTATTTTTTATGGGAAGAAGGAAAAGTGCCTTTAAATGTAGATCCCTATACCGCTGACTTAGAAGATACGCTCGAAAGAAGAAAACTTGCGGAGGTATTGCAAAATGGAATGAAAACTCCTGTAGGGTATGTTATTCCGATGGAGTGGAATCATTGGGAAAATAAATGGCTCTCTTGCAAATGGGAATTCCGAAGCAACCATTTGTATCTAATACCTGGGAATTCACCAATGGGTTTGCGTCTTCCTTTAAAGGCTCTTCCTGAAATAAGCACAGCAAAAGTGCAGAAGGAAATAGAACGAAGTCCATTTGAAGAATTGCCTGTGTTGGAAGATTATCATAAAAAAGCAGAAGATCGGTATGCTACTGAAAACGCAGCCGGAGTATTGCCTAAAGAATATACAAATCCTTCGGTTGCCATAGAAGAAGAGGAAGAAGATAAGACAGGGAAGAAAAAACAGGAACTAAAGAAAGAGAAGAAGAAAGAAGAAAAAAAAGCACCGCTGTTTGATGTGTTCATTGTAAAAACAGCGATGTGTCTGGAGTTGAGAGCAGGAAAAATATATTTATTCATGCCTCCTTTAAAATACCTTGAACACTATATGGATCTACTTGCTTCCATTGAGATTGCGGTAGAGAAGTTGAAACTTAAAGTAGTTATAGAAGGATACGAACCTCCCTTTGACAAACGAACTACAAAACTAGCCGTTACGCCAGACCCAGGAGTAATCGAGGTAAACGTTCATCCTGCGAAAAACTGGTCAGAATTGCTTCATAATTATGATGTACTTTTTGAGCAAGCAAGGCTTAGCCGGCTAGGCACAGAAAAATTTATGCTTGATGGCAAACACACTGGTACTGGGGGAGGAAACCACATCACGCTGGGAGGAAATTCTCCCGAAGACAGCCCAATTCTTCGGAGACCCGATCTATTGCGTAGTATGATTACCTACTGGCAGCAGCACCCTAGTTTGTCGTATTTATTTTCTACTCAATTCGTTGGTCCTACTAGTCAAGCTCCAAGGGTAGACGAGGGCAGACAGGAAATTCTCTACGAACTAGAAATAGCGTTTAGCCAGATTCCAGAAGGAAAAGAAGTGCCATTTTATTTAGTTGACCGAATTTTTAGGAATCTACTCATAGATATTACAGGAAACACACATCGTGCAGAGTTTTGTATTGACAAACTATATTCACCCGACAGTTCTACTGGTCGCTTAGGTATATTGGAGCTGCGTGGCTTTGACATGCCTCCGAATAAGCAAATGTGTATTGTACAATTACTACTTATTCGGAGTTTATTTGCATGGTTTTGGAAGAAACCTTATAAGGGTAAACTCGTTAGATGGGGAACTGAATTGTACGACAAATATATGTTACCTCATTACGTGGAGCAGGATATGAAAGACATCGTAACGGATCTTCAGGAAGCGGGCTATCCATTTCAATTGGCTTGGTTAGAACCTTTCTTCGAATTCCGTTTCCCATTGTATGGGA
>JAYTHK010000178.1:0-4912 GCA_043732665.1 Cytophagales bacterium
CTAATTCTCTAACTAAAACCAAAACCATGAAAAGAAAAATAACTTTTGTTACCAGCATTATTGCATTATTGGCAGTAAGTTTCACTTATGCCGCTATAAACGGCATTTCTCTTAGGTATTACAATAAAGACTCTAATACTTATGTGTATGACATAAAAATCGGAGGACGCGCTACTAAGTTAGAATTAGGCGGAAGCCGAACTGCTACTGTCACTATTCAAGTCGGTTCAAATTCTGACGTTATTGTAACAAATTGCGGAGAAATAACCGTAAGCGACGGTACCAATATTGAAATTAAAGATGGTTGTATTAGTGTAAAATAACAATCCTTCTTGGTTTTTTGCTGGCGTTCTCGCTGGCAAAGGCAAAAGCCCTGACAGAAAGATTTCAGTCAAGGCTTTTTTTACAAGATTATTCTTCAGCCTTACCAATTATTTCACCAATGCTTTCAATTTTTCCAATACATAATCAATTTCTTCAACTGTATTGTGTTTACTAAAGGAGAACCGTAAGTGTCCATAATTCTTGTCGGCTTTAATCGTCTGCAATACATGAGAGCCAATATTCGTACCACTTGCACAAGCACTACCTGCAGAGGCAGAGATTTTATTAATATCAAGGCTAAAAAGCAACATATCTTCTAAATCAGGACCAGGAAGAGCGATACTTAGAACTGTGTACAAACTTTTATCTAGGTCTTCGCTAAAGCCATTAAACTTCGAACCAGGAATCATTTCTTTTAATCCAGTTATCATTCTTTTTTTCAAACCCAGAATGTACTGTTTCTGATCTTCAAGAGAAGTGTACGCCAATTCCATAGCCTTCGCTAATCCGATGATGCCGTATACGTTTTCAGTGCCGCCTCGCATGTTTCGTTCTTGTCCTCCACCATACAAATAGGGTTCTATTTTCGTATCCGCATTAAGGTATAAAAAACCAACGCCTTTCGGACCATGAAATTTATGTGCAGACGCTACAATAAAATCAGGAGCATTTTTTTGCAGATTAAATCTATAATGCCCTATTGTTTGTACTGTATCAGAATGGAATAAGGCTCCATATTTCTTACAAAGATCAGCGGTTTTTTCTATGTCAAGTAAATTTCCAATTTCGTTATTACCATGCATTAGAGAAACGAAAGATTTTGCATTGGATTTCAAAAGCGTCTCAAGATCTTCCAGATCAACTTCTCCCTTGTCCTTTAATTTCACATACGAAAGCTTGATCTCTCCTAGTTTTTTCAGCACTTCAAGCGTGTGCAAAACAGCATGGTGTTCAATACCTGAAGTGATAGCATGTGTAATTTTATGAGAACGAATACCAGAAAGAATAGCAGTATTGTCTGCTTCGGTACCTCCCGAAGTAAAAAATATTTCAGAGGTAGCCACATTCAAATAACCCGCCACCGTTTTTCTTGCTTTGTCTATAGCAGCGCGCACCTCGCGCCCATGTGTATGTATGGAAGAAGGATTGCCGTAATAGGTTTCCATATACGGCAACATTGCTTCTAAAACTTGCTTATCTAATGGAGTAGATGCAGCGTTATCTAAGTATACCCGCATCTTTCGTTATAATCTCCTTAATGTCTGCTATTATTTTATTTGCCAAATTATCTGCGGAAGAAAGTGATTCTGCTTCTGCATAAATACGAATGATAGGCTCAGTATTCGATTTACGTAAATGCACCCATTGCTTATCAAAGTCAATACGCACACCGTCTACATCATTAATTGGTTGATCTTTATATTTTTCACGAATTTCACTAATCAAACCATCCACGTCGATCTCAGGAGTAAGCTCAATTTTATTTTTAGAAATTTGATATGCAGGAAAAGAATTTCGCAACTCGGAAATAGATTTTCCGTATTTCGCCAATTGAGTTAAAAACAAGGCTATTCCAACTAGCGCATCACGACCATAGTGAAGCTCAGGTAAAATAATTCCACCATTCCCTTCTCCTCCAATAATCGCTTTTACTTCTTTCATTTTCGTTACTACATTCACTTCTCCCACAGCAGAAGCGTAATACTGACCTTTGTGTTTTTCCGTCACGTCTTTCAACGCACGCGTGGAAGATAAGTTAGAAACAGTATTTCCAGGCGTGTTTTGCAAAACATAATCTGCAATAGCTACCAGTGTATATTCTTCACCAAACATAGATCCATCGTCGTTTACAAAGCAAAGACGGTCTACATCTGGATCTACCACAATCCCAAGATCATGTTTCGTCTTTTTCATTTCATCAGAAATCTGTGTTAGATTTTCTGGCAACGGTTCTGGGTTATGAGAAAAATTTCCATCTGGTTCGCAAAATAATTTTGTAATTTGTTTCACACCAAGTGCCTCTAAAAGCATCGGCACTATAATACCTCCGCTAGAGTTTACACAATCAATCGCTACTTTAAAATTTCTAGCCTGAATCGCTTTTATATCGACCAAAGGCAAACGAAGAATTGCTTCAATGTGTTTTTTGAAATAGGTATCGTTAGTCGAATATTTTCCAAGCGCTGTTACTTCTACAAAATCTATTTCTTCTTTTTCCGCGAGTTCTAATATCTCTTGTCCTGCTTTCGCAGAAAGAAATTCGCCATTTTCATCCAACAGTTTTAATGCATTCCACTGAATAGGATTATGACTTGCAGTAAGTATAATACCTCCTGCAGCCTTTTCCATTGTCACGGCTATTTCTACAGTAGGAGTAGTAGACAAACCCAAGTCTATAACATCCAATCCCATGCCTTGTAGAGAAGACGCTACGATTTTCGAGAGCATTTCTCCTGAAAGTCTGGCATCGCGCCCTATAATTACTTTTCTAGTTGCACTATTGCTTTTCACCCAAGCTCCATAAGCAGAAGCAAATCGTACAACGTCTATTGGGGAAAGGGAATTTCCGCTTCTTCCTCCTATTGTTCCTCGAATTCCGGAAATTGATTTAATTAAAGTCACTTTATTCTATTGTTAATTTATATGAAGTTATTTTATTTATGTGAAGTGAGGCTCAGATAATAAGCCCAAGTATATTTCTCACCAATAATCAAAGTAAGAATGTCAGGAGTTAATTCTGCTACGGAATAGGCTAATTTTTTGCCCACGCTATTTGTTAATATTAATTCTTTTTTCCTTTTGTTCACTCCGAAATTTCCTGTTTCGATAGAGTCTTTAGAAAATATCATTGTATAACTGCTGTCTATTTTTAACAAAAGTTTAAAATCTTGTAATTTATAATAGAGCGAATCCAATTCGGGCTCCTCTGCTGGGTAGCCAGCACTGTTCATCGTCCAATCTTTATTCAATTCATCCCACTTCACGATGACTTGAGCCTCTGCACCTAATGCAATAAAAAACACCAAAACGATTACCGTAATGTATTTATTCATAGGAATTTATTATTTATGTAAGTTCAATTAAAATTAAACAATTACCTTTAATTTGGAATATTTTAAAACTATAAAATTTCCTACTACTACATTTATACAATAACTAAACAAATTTAAGAAAATATATTACAATTATGAGTACCCCTACAAAGAAAAACAGCCGGGAAGATATGCTCAAGGCATTTGACAGAACGTTGACAATCATGGACGAACTGCGTGAAAAATGTCCTTGGGATCGCAAACAAACGCTCGATAGCCTGCGCTACCTAACCATAGAGGAAACTTTTGAATTGTCGGATGCTATTTTAGAAAAAAACAGTACCGAAATAAAGAAAGAACTTGGCGATTTGGCGCTGCATATTGTTTTCTATGCACGTATTGCTTCTGAGACCAACGACTTTGATATTGCAGATGTATTTAATGCTCTTTGTGATAAACTAATCGTGCGTCATCCGCATATATATGGCGATGTAGTTGCCGAAGACGAAGAACAGGTAAAAAAGAATTGGGAGCAAATAAAAATGAAAGAAAAAGGAGGAAATAAAACGGTGCTAAGCGGCGTACCTAAATCACTTCCTGCGCTTATCAAGGCTACTAGAATCCAAGAGAAGGCGCGCGCTGCAGGATTTGATTGGGAAGAAAAAGCGCAGGTATGGGAAAAGGTGGAAGAAGAACTCAACGAATTTAAAGCAGAGTTTAATGTCGTCAACAACAAAGCGATTGACAAAGAAAAAGCGGAGAAAGAATTTGGCGATCTTTTATTTTCGTTAATTAATTATGCTCGTTTCATAGATATAAATCCAGAAGATGCGTTAGAAAAAACAAATCGAAAATTCATTAAACGATTTACCTATTTGGAAGAAGAATCTAAAAAAGACGGGAAACAATTAGGACAAATGACTTTGGCGGAAATGGACGTGTATTGGAATAGAGCGAAAGGGTTGGACTAATTTGATGATTTGATGATGAAATTAATCTGTTGGACAGCTCTAAATCTTTCGCAAAGAGTCATCCAACATAATTTGAAACCGCCACCTTTTATGCTTATAAACTAGTCTGGTTATAACAATAGACCAAATATCATTTGCCTTTTATAAAAGAATACCTGATTTCTATAATAAAGTCAGAGTCCTCAAGCCATATTTTTTCTATGACCAACTTATCAGAAACCATCCTTTGTTTTTTGAATTCTGCAACGTCAATTTTTTCATAAGGAGTTCTAAAATATTTCCATTTCTCTATTGTCCATTTTTCCTCTATTGGCATATCTATTCCTTTTGAAGGGTCGTAAACAACATTTACGCCTTCCAATGGAAACTTAATCCTACTAAGTTGAAAAATGTGTCATTATGAAATCTCGAATAGAACGGAAGAAATTCTTCCGAAACTATTTTCTTATTAGTAATTTACACAATTGCTATATCAGGTGGTAAATACTGTTTATAAGGAAATGTATTTCCCATAAATGCCTTCAATAAAAATATTAATAAGTAAATTGACATATACTAAGTTATAGTTTAAAGACATGATTCAAA
>JAYTHK010000179.1:0-4904 GCA_043732665.1 Cytophagales bacterium
TGATAGAATATCTTTACCTTTGTATCTCTTAATTTTGATACGATCTTAAACATCCTCCATGCAGTATATCTGAATTGGCGAATAAAATATCTAATCCTAAAATTAAATCCAAAAGAAAAACTGTATAATATTGAACGAATCGTTTTTAAAAGTATTGACCATAAACTATTGGAGAGATATGCTTTGAAAACACTTGTTTCTATCGATACATCAGAAAGTAAAAAAGTCTCACTTGAACTTACAGTAGCATTTGACGAAATACGTTTCGATTATGGGTATACCTACTTTCATGAACATATCCTTCAATTAGGCAAAACAATAAAGGTGAGAATTGACAATGACTTTATCCGTCCTGAGTTTGAAATTATTAGGGATTATTTCAAAAAACTACTGCGGTTCAAAACCATTCTGGTAATTGCTGAAATAGAATATATTTATAATCAGATCATTTCCTCTCAGGGTTTTTCAAAAGAAATAGACCGGATTAATGCCTCTGTAATTGACTCTGTAAAGTTTCAGTATATAAACAATAAAATAAAAGGAGGTAGGGATAAATCTTCTATTCTTACTTTGGAGGACTTACCTAAAGAAATTGGAACAACCAATTTCTTTAAAAACGAACTGGACTTGCTGGATTCTTATCTTGAAAATTCTCAACCCAGGCACTACAAGCAACTTAAATTTCTTGCTAAGAAACATTGTTCTAAACTAATGAAGCTTAGGTTTATTATTGAACCGTTTTCCTTCCTGTTTCTCTTGGAAGGAAATAGCCATTATCATTTGGTATGGGAGACACTAGATACTGAAGAAGCCACATACCTGTGGCATATAGATAAAGAGGAAAATTTAATGGAAGAACTAAACAAGATTGATTTACTTATTACTCAGACTTTACAGGATGGCAAATTTCATTTCCTGGACTCCAAGCCGGAAAAATTTAGCAGACTTTATCACGATTATTCAGATTTGAACAAAGGTTTTATTGTATGGAAAGATTCTTTAATAACACACATTATTTAATTGATTCTTATAGTTGTCCTTTCTTAACTATGATTTCTTATCCTAAAATTATTGCGTATTAGTTATATGTCGACAATAATTTAATTGCCCCATAATTTCAGTCGCTTATCCATTTCAGAAACCAATTCGGCATTATTTTGATAAACGATGTTTGAGTTAATTAGCTTTTTCAATTTTAAAGTAGCATCCTCTGAGCTTATTATTCCCTCTTCTACAAGTCTATCAAAGATCCAAAGCATTCCGTGATACTCAATTGTTTTTTTCTTTGCACAATGGCGGACAGTCTTGTCGCTACTAATTACTATAGCTTCTAATTTTTCAGCTAAATATAAAACTGTTTTGTCGTTATCAGATAATGATTTTGGATAATTGCTTTTGAGAATTTCTAACCTCTCTTCTTGACTAATATTGTGAATAGTAAACTTGCCCATTGTTTGAAAAGCTTTTAGCAATTCCTTTTGATGCTCGTGAACTTCCATAAACACATCGAATGACGTGTGAATATCCAATCCCAAAGAAAAAAACTCGGTTGTAAGTTGTAGCTCATAAATGTCTATAAAAATACAAGCATCCGTAATTGCTATTTTCATCCAACCACCATTATTTGTTTACGAAATTCAATTAATGATTGGTTATTTAGAACCGCAGCTTTATTCATTGAAATAAGATCTTCAGCTAACGCTCTAAAAAGTAATTGGTTAAAACGGTGTGATTCCTCCACACCAGTGTACTGAACAGGTTCGTTTACTTTCCAATTATTATGAACCATTAAGTACATGAACTGCCTAACATAAGTCTCTGAAATTATACCCAAATCTTTAGCTCTATAAGCCAATGCTTGAATAGAAATTCCGTATTGTTGCTTTAATACTCCTAGCTCCTGCACAAAAAGTTTTTTTCTGGTTTTACCTAATTCTTTTTCGGCAGTATCTCTTGGAAGTAACATAGCTGCTGCAAATTGATGACAAAATCGCTCTTTTTGAGTTTCCGCTACTCCTGATAATGGCATTAATAGATGTCCTAATTCATGTAAAACAGTGAAGCGAATCCTGTCGGTTGATTTCAAACGGCTAATATTAATAGCTATTACAGGAATATTCCCGTTCACCCAAGTTTGCATTCCATCAAAACTATCTTCCGATTTTACTTCCACTACTTTTATATTATTGTCTTCCAATAGTTCTAAAGTGTTGTAAATAGGGTCTGAGCCTAAATTCCAATTCTTTCTAACTTCAATAGATGCTTTTTCAACTTCTTCAAAAGATGAGATAGTAGCCCATCCTTTTAATGGGTTAGTAAATTTAGATTCAATACCAATGATTTCCTCTAGTTCCAAATACCTAGATAGGACATCTTTAGTGTGTTCAATAATCTTATGTTGTTCTTTTACCGGAAGACGTTTTAATTTACGAAATTCAAGTTCCCCTAATTCCACTTTAGTTTCTCTGAAAAAATAATCAGGCTTTACATTTAGTGCTTCACATAAATAAGCAATCATTTCACTATCTGGAATCACTTCACCTTTTTCATATTTATGAAGTGCTTGACGAGAAACCTTGTTATTTAGTTTATCTGCAAGATTTTGTAACGACATGCCATTTAGCATACGTGCCGATTTAAACCTTTCTGCGAATAGAGTATACATTTTCTTTTATTTATTGAACGAAGTTAGTTCTAATATAGTTTACAAATTTACTACTAAAAAAAATATTTTAAACTGTTTTTTGTTTATGTGACAGAATTTACATGCAATTATACGCTAAATATATCAATTTACCACAAAATATGACAAAATTGCCAAATTGACATATTTAGTTTACAATACATCACTATTGAACTATATTTGTAAACTTACTGTTTAATATTAAAAGTGATAACTATGTCAAAAAAGAACATTCATGTTACTCCTCGACCGGAAGGCTGGGCAGTAAAAATAGAGGGTAATGAAAAAGCCAGTAAGGTGTTGGATACCCAAAAGCAGGCAATTCATTATGGTAAGGAGATAGCCAAAAGTAATGCCTCTGAATTAATTATTCATGGAACAGATGGGAAGATCCGGCAAAAAGATTCCTATGGTAATGACCCTAAAAATAGAAAAGGATAATGGCAACAGATAAAAACAAGCACTTAGAATGTGTTCTCAAATCAATTAAGATTAGCAAAGAACAAACTTTACTGGATAAGCATATTGCTAAAAAAAATGAAATAAAGGAGACATTATGTATAGAGTACTCAACAAAACTAAAAATGTTTCCAACTAAACATTAAAATGTTGTTATTTTAATGTTTAGTATAGTTTTTAGTCCACTTTTAAGGTCACTTTTGCTACTAAACATTAAAAGAGTGAATTTTTAATGTTTGCTCTGTTTTTTTTAGTACTTTTAAGGTCTAATACGATACCAAACATTAAAATCTCGAAAAATTAATGCCTGAAAAGCCTATATATTCTATAAATCCGGATAGAACTAAACCCTGGAATGATCTACCTCCTTTACCTATTCCGGAAGAATTGTTCAAGGATTATGAAATCCTGAAAGAACTAGGGGAAGCTAAAGCGGCTATAGGGAGGCTCCAAGGAAGAAGCATTGCCATTCCAAACCAGGGGTTGTTTATTAATACGATCAGTTTGCAGGAAGCCAAAGCCTCCAGTGCTATTGAGAATATTTTCACTACAGACGACGAATTGTATAGAGCCTTTAGTGAACAAAATGTTGAACAGATACAAGGTGCACCTAAAGAAATACTTCGCTATCGAGAAGCTCTTTGGATGGGACATGCTTATCTGAAACAGTCGGAGAAATTTGATCAGGATTATTTTGTTCAGATGTACCGGGAGATTAAACAAGCCGGTGACGGTATAAGAGCTCCTTTTGCTGCCATTGTAATAAAACAGGGGGGGACTGGACTTAACGCTGGTAAAATTATCTATACGCCTCCTCGTGGTAAAGATACCTTAGAAGCAATGCTTGATAATCTGATCCAGTTTATGAATAATGAAGGTGATAAGCTTGACCCTTTGTTAAAAATGGCGATCAGTCATTATCAATTTGAAGCCATACATCCATTTACAGATGGCAACGGTCGTGCGGGAAGAATAATGAATATTCATTTTTTGACTCAGCAAGGATTACTTGATTATCCGATTTTATTTCTTAGTCGTTATATCATAGATAATAAGGATGCATATTATGCTGGACTATCAGGAATATCACAACGTGGAGACTGGAAAAGCTGGATTTTATATATGCTTAAAGCAGTAAAGGTAACTTCTAATATTACATACCAAAAGATCAATGATATCATAGCGACGAAAGACGCTATACATAAGTTAATAGAAGACGAGACGGAAATTCGAAGACCAGATAAGTTGGTAGAAGCTATATTTACTCAGCCCTATACGAAAGTAAAACATTTAGTAGATGCAGGAATTTATGCTGAGAATACAGCTCGTGAATATCTTAATACTTTGACAAAACTGAAAGTCTTGGAAAAAAAGGTTCTTACCGGCCATCATTATTATTTAAATCTTGAGCTGCATAGAATATTATCTGAATAATATTAAGCTCTTCTTTGCTAATGGCTACGTTAACTAAGAATGTTGAAAAGGGCTCACTTTATTAGTAAGGACTTTTCAACATTTAGGTATATTTACAATCTTACCGCCTGTAAGACCTACAAACGATGAAGGAAAATAAAAAAAGAGGCTGTAAAATGAACTGTGTCAAGGATAAAAAGAAAACATACCTTGTAAACAGTTTATTATGACAGAAAAAGAAGAAGAATTCGATTTAGTATCGATGAAAAAGAAAGCCTTAGAGCAATTGCTTACAGGCAAATCGTTGTATGGTAAGGATGGTGCTTTTGCCCCTTTACTAAAGCATTTT
>JAYTHK010000180.1:0-4868 GCA_043732665.1 Cytophagales bacterium
CAAATATGAACGAACTCCTTGAAGATACAAGGGATCTTGCTCGGATTTGGGATTTGTATGGCGATTTATTAATAAAAGAAACAATTTGAAAATTGTCCATCACCTTGCCATAATCATCCATTTTAAAACAGAGTTCATTGCTACACCTTTGTATCGTCAATAATGACAAACAATTTAAAACATAAAAAAATGCAAAGAATTATCGCACTTAACCCAAAAACAACTACTGGAAAATCAAAAGAATTATTTACTGCCGTAAATGGCAAACTAGGAATGGTTCCCAACATGATGAGAACAATGGGGAATTCTCCGGCAGTATTAAATGGCTATTTATCATTCAACGGTGCTTTAGGAGAAAGCTCAATTGGCGCTAAAGTAGGTGAACTTCTGGCTTTAACGGTGGCTAATGCCAACAGTTGCGAATACTGTAATGCTGCCCACAGTTTTATTGGAGAAAAGCTAGTAAATATTGACGCTAACAGTATTCAATTAGCTAAGGAAGGAAAATCAAATGATACAAAAATTCAAGCGGCTCTTACATTTGCAAGAACATTAGTTGCAAAAAAAGGAAGAGTAAACGCAAGCGATGTAGATACCCTAAAAAATGCAGGTTATAGCGAAGCGGCTATTACCGAAATAATAGCACACGTTGCTTTAAACATTTTCACGAACTACTTTAACAATGCAACTGAGGTGGCTGTGGACTTTCCAACAGTAGAATTAATAGAAACAGCAGTAGTATAATCAATTATCGGAATGGATAAGTTAAATTCGCTTATCCATTCCTTTTAAAACAACCGAACACATGGAACTAAAATTACCAATACCTCCGTTTAATATGGAAACTGCTTTGCAAAAGGTGCAATTGGCAGAACAAGCGTGGAATACAAAAGATCCTGAAAAGATTTGTTTAGCTTACACTGTTGATACCGAGTGGAGAAATAGAACGGAGTTTATTAATGGGAGAGAACAAGTAAAACAATTCCTAAAACGTAAATGGGAAAACGAACTCAATTACAAACTAAAAAAAGAATTGTGGGGCTTTAAAGAAAACAGAATGGCTGTAAGGTTTGAATACGAATGGCATAATAAAGAGGGGCAATGGTTTAGAAGTTACGGAAATGAACTTTGGGAGTTTAACGAACAAGGTTTGATGCAAAAAAGGTTTGCCAGCATCAATGATTTCCCAATTAAAGAATCAGAACGTATATTACTATAACTATTTACAATGACAGCACAAACTGTATTTACCCTTATCAATCCTCAAAACGGAAATCTTGCGTTTAAGATATATGCATTTGATGATGCAAGTTCATTTGACCATTTACAACGGTTAAATTATTATTCGATGATTTTAGTGACTAATGGATCAGCTCAGATAAAAGCAGACTTTTCAGATTATCAAATATCAAATCCTAGCTTACTTTGTTTTTCTCCTTATCAACCATTTATGGTTTTTGAATCGAACAAATTACAAGGCTTGGTTATCAATTTTCATCCTGATTTTTTTTGCATTCATAAGCATCACAAAGAAATTGCTTGCAACGGTATATTATTTAATAATGTATATCAGCCTCCATTTGTAAGTTTAAATGAAAGTCAAGTGAATGGTTTTTTGTTATTAATAGATCAAATGAAAGAGGAGACACAACACGTAGCTCTTGCTCAATATGAATTATTAATTTCCTATCTAAAAATATTTTTAATTAACGCGTCTCGAATTAAAGTAGTTGAGTATCCAAACTCAATCAATAGCCTTGAAATAGGAACAGAACCATTTATCTTACAGAACTTAAAAAATGCCATTGAACAACATTATAAAGAAAAACATACTGCCAGTGATTATGCAGAATTACTAAATATTTCTCCAAGCGCATTAGCAAAAATAAGTAAGACTCACTTTAATAAAACACTCACCGATTTAATATCCGAGCGAATTATTATTGAAGCAAAAAGAGAGTTGTATCTTACTTCAAAAGCAGTAAAACAAATAGCCTTTGATTTAGGATTTAATGATGAGCATTACTTCAGTCGTTTCTTTAAAAAGAATGCAGACATTTCTCCACAAATTTATAGAGACACAGTTGGTTTTGCTAGAGCTGAATAATAAGTTATTTGAAGATTTTTTATTGAAAAGCAGACAACATCAAGGAGTCTATTCATAGAAGCCTTCCAGACTCGAACAAGGTTTAAATTGATTTACAACTACTCGAGTAAATTTTCGTGTGAACTCGAACAATAAAACGCCTGAAAATCAGGCGTTTTATTGTTCAGTACCCGCTTCCAGACCAAATATGAACAAACTCCTTGAAGATACAAGGGACTTTGCTCGGATTTGGGACTTGTACGGTCACCTGTTAAATGAGGCTTAAATTTCTTATTCAGAGCAGGGTAGCTTCTAGAGTGATTAAGCCGAGATAAAACACACATTAAAACCTATCCAAATTCATTACTTTATTCCATGCTGCAACAAAATCTTTTACAAATTTTTCTTTAGAATCATTACAGGCAAATACTTCTGCTATAGCACGTAATTCAGAATTTGAACCAAAAATAAGGTCTGCTCTTGTGGCTGTCCATTTGGGTTCTCCCGTAATACGATTCGATCCTACAAAAATTTCTCCTTTATCATTTGTAGCTTTCCAAGTAGTTCCTAAGTCTAATAAATTCACAAAGAAATCATTGGTAAGTGTTTCAACATTTTTTGTGAACACACCATGCTTAGAGTCATCGAAGTTTGCATTCAATACTCGCATACCTCCAACTAAAACGGTCATTTCCGGCGCTGTTAAAGTTAGTAGTTGAGCCTTGTCCACCAATATTTCTTCGGTAACAGAAACGCATTTAGCGTTTTTATAACTTCTGAATCCATCAGCTTTTGGTTCTAATACTGCGAATGATGCTACATCGGTTTGTTCTAAAATTGCATCACCTCTGCCTGGTGTAAATGGAACAGAAATATTTTGCCCTGCATTTTTTGTTGCTTTTTCAATGGCAGCACATCCGCCTAATACAATCAAATCTGCCATAGAAACATATTTGCCAAATTCTTTCTGTATTTTTTCATAAGCAGCCAATACTATTTTTAATTGTGTGGGATTATTAGCTTCCCAATTGATTTGAGGCTCCAAACGAATACGAGCACCATTGGCACCGCCACGTTTATCTGAACCACGAAAAGTAGAAGCTGAAGCCCATGCCGTAGAAACTAATTGAGCAATCGACAGCCCGCTTGATAAAATTTTACTTTTTAAAATTGTGACGTCGCTGTTGTTTAATTCGCTTTTTGCAGCAGGGATTGGATCTTGCCAAATCAATGCTTCTTTAGGAACTTCCGCACCTAAATAACGAGCAATTGGCCCCATATCTCTATGCGTTAATTTATACCAAGCTCTCGCAAATGCATCGGCAAATGCATCAAAATCATTTAAGAATTTTCTGGAAATTTTTTCATATACAGGATCCATCCTTAAAGCCATATCAGCCGTTGTCATCATTGGCGCATGAAATTTATGAGCATCATGTGCATCTACTACAGTTGTAACTGCGCTTGCATCTGTTGGTGTCCATTGTTGAGCGCCAGCAGGGCTTTTCGTTAATTTCCAATCATACTTAAATAAAGTTTCAAAATAGCCATTATCCCAAGTGGTAGGATTTGGTTTCCAAGCACCTTCAATACCATTGGTAATGGTATCAGCACCTTTACCTGTTCCAAAGCTATTTTTCCAACCCATACCCATATCTTCAATACTTCCTGCCTCAGGTTCTCTACCAACGTGGCTTGTGCTTCCAGCACCATGCGATTTACCAAAAGTATGTCCGCCTGCTACTAAAGCCACAGTTTCTTCATCATTCATAGCCATACGTGCAAAGGTTTCTCTAACATCTTTTGCCGATGCAAGAGGGTCTGGGTTACCATTTGGGCCTTCAGGATTTACATAAATTAATCCCATTTGTACTGCCGCTAAAGGATTGTCTAATTCTCTATCGCCTGTATAGCGTTTATCTCCTAACCATTCTGTTTCATTACCCCAGTTAATATCTTGTTCGGGTTCCCAAATATCTTCACGACCACCAGCAAATCCAAAAGTTTTAAAACCCATAGATTCTAATGCACAGTTACCTGCTAAAATCATTAAATCGGCCCATGAAATTTTATTACCATATTTTTGTTTAATTGGCCAAAGTAAAAAACGGGCTTTATCTAAATTGCCATTGTCGGGCCAACTGTTTATTGGCGCAAACCGTTGATTACCTTTTCCTGCACCTCCACGACCATCGGAAATACGATATGTGCCAGCGCTATGCCAAGCCATACGTATAAATAATGGACCATAATGACCATAATCGGCAGGCCACCAATCTTGCGAAGTAGTCATTAATTCAATAATATTTTTCTTGATTGCTTTCAAATCTAATTTCTTAAATTCTTCTGCATAATTAAACCCCTTGTTCATTGGGTCTGACAAGGCAGAATGCTGGCGTAGTATTCCTAAATTTAATTTATTTGGCCACCAATCTTTGTTTGAAGTTCCAGTGCCTGCGGTTTGTTTCATTTGTCCGTGTGGAAAAGGACATTTACTTTCGTTTGAATTGCTCATATTTATTTTATGGGATTAGATATTTTATTCGCCAATGCAGATATACTGAATGTAGGATGTTTAAGATTGTATCAAAATTAAGAGATACAATGGAAAGATACAAAGGTAAAGATATTCTATCATTTAGCGATAGGTTTACTACAGATGAAACTTGTTATGACTATTTATCTGATAGGATTAGGTATTATATTCTCTAATTGCATTTAGAGTTAAAGGTAGTGCTAACATAAAACCACTTATAATACTGTTGAAAATAGAATTTAAGGA
>JAYTHK010000181.1:0-4845 GCA_043732665.1 Cytophagales bacterium
TTGGAAAGAGAAAATCCTGAGCTACCAACCGTATCAATCGTCTGGCGTACTGCCGACTGGCATGAGCGAGAGGCTTACGATATGTTTGGAATAAAATTTGCGAATCATCCAGATCCAAGAAGAATATTACTTCCAGCAGACTGGGAAGGATTTCCGCTCCGCAAAGATTATCAGGAGCAGGAATATTATCATGGAATAAAAGTGAAGTATTAAGTTTTAGATTATGATTGTTGAGTTATAAGTTAAATAATTCAACAATCGTGACTCAATATTTATAATTAAAAAATTGAATACTATACAATACCAATACGACTCCAAACACCTGGCCAATTCTGAGCCCCTGGCTACCGATGTGAGCAAACTTCGTACAGAAGAAATGGTGCTGAACATTGGACCTCAACACCCTTCTACACATGGCGTGTTAAGATTGGAGGTCGTTACGGATGGAGAAATTATTAAAAATGTAATCCCTCACATGGGTTATCTGCACCGTTGTTTTGAAAAACATGCAGAAAAGCTTCCCTACAATCAAATCATTCCTTTTGTAGACCGCATGGATTACCTAGCGGCTATGAACTCCGAACATGCTTATGCGATGGGCGTAGAACGTATGCTGGGCATCGACAAAGATATTCCCAAAAGGGTAGAATACATTCGTGTATTGGTAGCAGAATTAAACCGCATCGCCTCTCATTTTATTGCCATCGGTACGTATGGACTAGATATTGGTACGTTCACGCCTTTTCTCTGGCTCATGCGCGATAGAGAACATCTAAACCGTTTATTGGAATGGTTGTCTGGTGCGCGCATGTTATACAACTATATTTGGATAGGAGGTTTGTATTACGATTTACCTGTAGGTTTTGAAGACCGCTGCGAAGATTTTATAAAATATTTGAAACCAAAACTTTTCGAACTCCAGAAGATAATGGTTGACAATGAAATATTCATTCAGCGTACGGCCAACATTGGTGTGCTTCCGCTTGATCTGGCTATTAATTACGGTATTTCTGGTCCATGTCTTCGGGCATCAGGATTACGTTATGACTTGAGAAAAGTGGACGGGTATTCTGTTTATCCAGAGTTGGATTTTGAGATTCCGATTGGTAAAGGAGATGTTGGTACAGTAGGGGATTGTTGGGATAGAACGAATGTACGTGTTTTAGAATGTTGGGAGTCTGTAAAAATTATTGAGCAATGTTTGGTAAAACTCAAAGGCGAACACAAACGCACCAGAGATTTTGATCCGCAAGCATTGTTGCCCAAAAAAATCAGACCAAAACAAATGGATTTTTATGCACGAGCCGAAAATCCAAAAGGAGAACTAGGTTTTTTCTTCCGCACCACGGGAACTTATGATGTGCCATACAGAGTGAAAGTACGTTCATGTTGTTTTGTGAATTTATCAGTGTTACCAGCGATTACCAAAGATGTACTTTTAGCTGATTTGATTGCTATATTAGGTTCGTTGGATATTATGATGGGCGAAATTGATCGCTGATTTTAAACGGATTATTGGATTACGCTGATTCTTTTGTGGCATAACATTTATGCTGTGCTGTCGATAATAAGGAATAAGGTATTTTTAATGCAAGTATAAGGTCTTTAATAAATAACAATTTTATGCAAACTGATTTGGAGCAATTAATTTCAAACAGTCTTGATATGGCAGAAGGTCTTCTTAAAGAATTAGAAGGAGAGTTTTACCCATTTGGAGGATAATTGATAATAAAGGAGCTTATAAAAATGTTGGACTTTATGAAGGAGTTGATTTTCCTTTAAGTGAAACGATAATCGATCAGCTAAAAAAATATTTTGAAAGAGAGATTGAATCGGGAATAATTAGAGCGTATGCCATTGCATTTGACTGTCTTGCAATAGAAGAGGAGACTTCGGAGAAAACCGATACTATTGCTATTCAATATTATTCTATCATAAACGGACAACGAACAACCTATTATTACCCTTATAAAGTTAACAACAACAACAATGCCATCGATATGGGAGAACCATTGGCGGTAGAAGGGCATTAGAATTGGTTAAAATTGACATAAAATGATATCCAAAATGTATCTATTATTTTATCAGAGTAAGTCAAAAGGTAGGAATGAATTTCTTAGAAGATTTTAATTCATCGTTGGACAGTAAGTATCGAGCAAAATCCCTACTATCAGATAAGAATTAAGAATTTCAGGACTTTACCTTTAAAGAAAGTTCCTTTGAATAGGTAGATCTACTTCTCAGACCTCACACTATAACGAATGGTACCCAAAACCTGAATAAGCAAAGAGCAATCTGGAGGTTATATTTGGTATATTTTGCCTATATTTTATAATATTTCCAATTTTCATTTCTTTCTGTTAATTAATTACTTAACAGTATTTTTCAAATATTTTTTTTAATATTTTCAATTTATAAATAGATTTTTAAGTGACAAACCTCGTATTTTGCATATATAGAAAGTTTGAGATGTTCTAAATGGTTTTTCTGTTTTGATTGATGGAGGCGAACAGAAAAAGTGCAAAAAACAAACATAACAGTTGTTTATGCATTTGTACCTTGGTTCATCTTTTTATTTGTAACAAAAAAAATTGCATTTTTCCATTATTTAATATAAATTAAATAATTAAATGAGAAAAAGTAAAATTATATATATTGTAACTTGTGCTGCTCTGTTACTAGCAACTGACCTGACTGCTCAAATCGGTTATTATGATGCACCTTATGTGCGTTATGAAGCTGATTTGGGAGCTTTGAGTAATGGTGCTGTAGCTACTTCAAAGTCTTATAATCAATCTACGATACAAAGTGAGGCTTCCGATCAGGTTTGTGTAAATTTATCTGCGGCTTCTGCTACAGTAAGTTGGACGGCGACAGCGGCGGGAGATGGATTGGTAATCCGTTACTGCGTGCCGATACCGGGCACCGATGCAAATGTAAATCAATCGAGTGCGGTAGATTTATATGCCAATAATGTATATATAACAACATTAACCTTAAATACTTATTATTCATGGGAGTCTTTATACAACAATGGCAATGGCAATAATGCAGGTGTAATAAATACAAATTTCAAAATGAGGTTCGATGAAGTTAGGTATAAACTGCCTTCCCAGCTACTTGCAGGACAGACCCTTAAATTGGTGCAAAATACAGGTAATGTTTATATTGACTTTGCAGAACTTGAGCCTGTACCGGCTGCTGTTACCGCAGCGGGAGGCGATGTTACGTATGACGGTAGCGGCCTTCAAACTTTTATTAATAATAATGGAGGTAAAACGATTTTTCTGCCAGGAGGGACTTACAATATAAATACAACTCTTTGGTTTGGCCTAAACAATACAACTCTGAAGGGAGCTGGTATGTGGCATACAGAAATACATTTTACCAATGGTAGTTCCAACAATGGAGGGTTGTGGGGGCAAGCTTCGAATATCAGTTATGCTGGTCTCTATTTGACAACAGACAGAAACTCCAGATCCAATTCGTATAAAGCGATCAATGGTGTTTATTCCAGTGGATCAACCATTACTAATGTATGGGCTATACATTTTGAATGTGGTGCGTGGATCGCACAATATAACTCTCCCAATGGACCGTCTTATGCAAATGGATTTAATATGTCGTATTGCCGGTTTAGGAATAATTATGCCGATGGAACGAATCTTTGTGAAGGCACGAGTAATGCTATCGTAGAGCATTGTAGTTATAGAAACAATGGAGACGATGATATGGCCGTATGGCCAGCGACAGGGAGTGGACAGGAAGGACAAAGCAATACGTTCAGGTATAATACAGCTGAAAACTCGTGGAGAGCATCTGGTTGTGCCATTTATGGAGGTTATAACAATCAGGCACACCACCTTTTAATAAAGGATAATCTGGAAGCTGGACTCAGAGCGAGCAATAACTTTGGGGGGTATGCATTTAATACGGGAGGAACGAATCAATTTTATAATATTAAAGTTGTCAACGGCGGTACTTATAACGACTTGTTCAATAGTCCTGTAGGAGCGATTGATTTATTGTCTACCAACGTAGCAGGAAACATTGTATACAATGTAACATTTTCCTGTATTGAACTTATTACCTCAAAGAACGATGCTATTGATGTTAATCAGACAACTGGCTCTGGGTTTAATAATTTAATTTTTCAAAATATAACCATTAGTGGTACAGGGGCAGAATATCCTAGCAATGGAAATGGATCAGCAAACGGTGGTATTAGAGGGTATTATATTTTGTTTTCAGGTAACCCTGGTGGTAGTGGAACTTATTGTGGTATGAGTTATGCTGGTCGGGGAGGAAATGTTCCTTTAGGAAATGGAAATACAACTGGCTCGTATAATTTTTCTTTGGCAGGAAGCTGCCCTACGGGTTGTACTTCTCTATCCAGCAGTATATCTATTACTTCTCCCATCGGCGGAAGTATCTTTGATGAATGTGGAGGTCCTATTACCATAGCAGTATCTGCTACTGCACCATCGGGTGCTACCGTAAGCTTTGTCGATTTCCTTGTCGACGGTACGACTATAGGTACGGACAACATATCCCCATACACTTATGCTTGGAGTAGCCCCACAAACGGTAGCCATGTGATTACAGTTGTTGCGCACTATTCTAACGGTACTACCGCCACTTCTTCCCCTGTGACAGTGACTGGTGCTATAATACGCATATCAGCAGCGCCTGTTATAGATGGAACGATAGACGCCTTATGGAGTAATTATGCTCCTATTGCTTTGACAAATGTGAATGGACCGTTGGCATTAAGTGGTCCTAACGACCTTGCTGCTAAGTATCAAACGACTTACGATTTGACTAATTTATATATTTTGGTAAACG
>JAYTHK010000182.1:0-4844 GCA_043732665.1 Cytophagales bacterium
TTGGCTTGCAGTTCCGCAAGTTTCTTTTTACCATAAGCAAACCGTGTAATCAAAACAAACAGCACTGGTACAATAAAGATAGCAAGACCAGTGGCAGCGATCATTCCTCCAAATACTGTCCAACCAATTGTCTGACGTGAAACAGCGCCTGCACCAGAAGCAAATACCAATGGCAGTACTCCAAGTATAAATGCGAGAGAAGTCATCAGAATAGGACGAAGACGTAATTTCACTGCATCGAGTGTAGCTTCTACTACCTCCATTCCTCTATCTACTCTTTCTTTTGCAAACTCAACAATAAGAATAGCATTCTTCGCAGCCAAACCAATCAAGGTAATCAACCCGATTTGTGCGTAAATGTTATTGTCTAATTTTGGTAAAAAGAACAAGGTCAGAATGGCACCAAAGGCTCCCAAAGGCACGGATAACAATACAGAGAACGGTACCGACCAGCTTTCATATAGAGAAGTAAGAAGCAAGAATACAAAAATTATAGACAGTGCAAATATATACGTAGAACTTGATCCTGATTGAATTTCCTGACGACTCAAGCCTGAAAACTCATAGCCATAACCAGCAGGCAGCACTTCTGCTGCTACCTCTTTCAGCGCTCTAATAGCGTCACCACTGCTATAGCCTGGCTTTGCATTTCCATTAAATTCTGCTGAACGGAAAAGATTGAAGTGCGAAATTAACGGTGCACTTTCCGTTACCTTATAGGATACCAAAGTGTTCAGCGGAATCATTTTGCCTTGTTGACTGCGTACATAATATTTCTCCAAATCAGAAATTTGTGCTCTGTAAGAAGTGTCTGCTTGCGTTACCACTCTGAAATTACGACCATAAGTAGAGAAGTCATTAATATAACGACTGCCCATTAACGTTTGCATGGTACCAAATACTTCGGAAAGAGGCACTCCCATTTTTTTACATTTTATTCTATCTACCGTAAGCTGATAGCCTGGCGTACGTGCTGTGAAAAAGGTAAAAGCTCTTCCTATTTCCGGTCTCTTATTGGCGGCCATCATAAAACTCATGGCTACTTTTTCAAAACCTTTGATATCGTCGTTACTTTCTTTTTGTTCTAAAATAAAACTAAAGCCTGAAGAGTTTCCTAACCCTGGAATAGGAGGAGGAGGAATAATTACCACGTTTGCTTCTTTTATCGGAGCAAATCGTTTTTGTAGTTCAGCAATAACACCTTGTAATTGCAAGGATTTATCTTTTCGTTGATCCCATGGTTTAAGCTGACAAAAGATCGTTCCACTGTTCGACTTAGAAGCAAACGTAATTACGTTCAATCCTCCTAGTGCTGCGTAGTGAGCAACCGCTGGTGTTGAGTCCAATATCTTCATCATTTTGCTGAGTGTCTGCACCGTTCTCGTAGTAGAAGAAGCTTCTGGCAATTCAAACGTAATATAAATACGACCTTCGTCTTCTGTGGGAATAAAACCTGTTGCTTTATTTTTGAATAATCCCAACGTACCAACGAAAATACAAACTAACAAAATAATCACAAGAGGTGCTTTTCGGATACTTCTCTGCACGCCTCTTGAGTAGGAAGCGGTAACTTTTGCAAACCAATTGTTGAATTTGAAAAAGAATTTGTCCAAGCCTCTCGATTGCTCATCTAACTTTGTAGGCTTTAATAATAAAGCACACAAAGCTGGGGTAAGCGAAAGTGCAATGAAGGCAGAAATAATTACCGATATCGCAATCGTGATTGCAAACTGCTGATACAACTGCCCTACGATACCAGGAATAAATCCTACAGGAATAAATACAGAGGCGAGGATAAGTGCAATCGCTATTACAGGACCTGAAATATCTTTCATCGCTCTCGTAGTAGCGTCTTTAGCAGACATTCCTTCGTTGTCAATATAATGTTGTGTAGCTTCTACCACCACAATAGCGTCGTCCACCACAATACCAATAGCAAGTACAAACCCAAACATGGTTAAGGTATTAATGGTAAAATCTAATGGAATAAAGAATATGAACGTACCTATAATAGATACTGGAATAGCCAGTATAGGAATAAGTGTAGCTCTCCAACTTTGAAGGAATATGAACACAACCAACATTACAAGAAGAAGGGCTTCAACAAGCGTGTGTAATACTTCGTTGATCGAAACCTTCACTACAGACACTGCCTCAAACGGTACTATATAAGAAACATCGGCAGGAAAAGATTTTTTAAGCTCGTCCATCGCTTTGTACACTCCTTCAGCAGTTTCCATGGCATTGCTACCAGGAGCTTGATAAACCAATAAGTAAGAAGAATGTTTGCCGTCTACATAATTATTTGTTGCATAATTAAACTTACCCAATTCTACACGTGCCACATCTTTCAGGTATACTAGAGAACCGTCTTCTGGTTTAGTGTAGATGATAATATTTTTAAAATCTTCTTCTCTTTCTAAAGGTCCGTTTACTTTAATCGTATACTCGAAAGCCTGAGAAGAAAGCTGAGGTGCTGATCCTATCGTGCCTGCTGCTACCTGCACATTTTGTTCTTGCAATGCACTTACCACCTGAGCAGCGCTAATTCCTAGCTGAGCAAGCTTATCAGGCTTAATCCAGATACGCATACTAAAATTATCCGCTCTAGAAACAATGTCACCAACACCTTTTACTCTTAGCAATGCATCTTTAAGATAAATGTTTGTATAGTTGTCTAGGAATTTTACACCATGTGTAGCGTTCGGAGAATAAATAGCAACAAGCATCAGAATACTTGGATTACGTTTACGAACGGTCAACCCTGTACGTCTTACTTCGTCTGGCAACTGAGGAGTAGCTACACTCACCCTGTTTTGTATATCAAGTGTCGCAATGTTTATATCTGTCCCAACTTCAAACGTAGCGTTCATACTCATAGCACCATCACTTGTGCTATTACTTTGAAGATACATCATACCAGGCGCACCGTTTACTTGCGATTCAATAGGAGTCGCCACTGTTTGTTCTACCGTCTGTGCATCTGCCCCAGAAAATATTCCTGTGATCTGCACTACTGGAGGAGTAATAGCGGGATACTGACTAATGGGCAAATTCACAATAGCCAATATACCTACCAATACAATCACGATTGAAATAACAATCGCGGTCATCGGTCTTTTTATAAATACATCTGCAATCATATTAAGTTATTCTATCTATGTTGTTATAATAAAATTATTTTTTAGCGGCTGGATCAACAGGAGGTGTCAACTGAATAGCAACACCATTTTTCAATTTCTGTATTCCATCGACTACTATTTTTTCTCCTGGATCCAATCCACTCATAATAATAACTTTGTTGCTTACTTGAGCTCCTACCATTACTTTATGCTGTCTTGCAGTATCTTTGTCCGCTACGTAAACAAAAAACTCTCCCATCTGTTCCACCAATGCTTTACTTGGAATCAAAACAAGTTTTTCAGGATTTCTGTTTAATACCTTTACAGTACAAGTCATTCCTGCACGTATCGTACGTTTTGTGTTTGGAAACTTCAGACGAATTTTCAACGTCCCCGTCTGAGGATCTACTGCTCGGTCAAACAATTCAATACTTCCAGAAAAAGGGTAAATAGATTTATCTGGCAATGCAATTGTAAACAAAGAATCGTTCTTGTTAAATTTCTGTTGTTTTAACGTCATGAAACGACCGATTTCTTTTTCACTGATCGCAAAGTCAACTGCAATCGGATCGTCAGAAGAAATTGTATTCAACTGTGTTTGTCCTGTCGTTATGAACGTCCCTAGTTTCACGATAGAAATACCTATCGTACCGTCAAAAGGAGCGGTGATAGTAGTATGCATCAAATCTGTACTTGCTCTTCTTAATTCCGCACCAGCAGCAGCCACTTGATTTTTTGCATTTTCTAAATCGGTTTCAGAATATTCAACCTTTTGTTTAGTCGTCATTCCTTGTTCACCAAGTTTGTTGTAACGGTCTGCATCTTTCTTAGCCTTTTCATAATTAGATTTCGCAATCTGAAGACTGGCTTCAGCATGAGCGTAGGCAGCAGAATACTTACTCTGCTCAATCACATACAATTTCTGTCCTTTATAAACAGGTTGCCCTTCTTCGAAAAATATTCCTGTAATAAATCCACTTACCTCGCTTTTCAACTGCACCTCATTCAAGGCCACAATATTCCCAGGATATTGATCGTAAAAAGCAGCTTCTTCCTGTTTTACTTCGTAAAGATTAACTGGCACTGGCATTATAGGCTTAATGCTTGATGGGCTATTACAAGCGCTCATCCAAGTTGCAGAGAGCGTAATGATTGCCAGCCAAAATAGATTTCTTTTCGTATTCATAAAATTATATTATATTTTTCTTAATTATTTTAAATTATTCGTTTTAGTTGGGTTCTGGTATTACTTATATAAAGCACCTGTTGCCCTTTCGTAATCTGCTTTGGACAATAATGTATTATAAAGTGCATTGTAATAATTTGTTTGCGCCTCTTTAAAAGAAGCTTCTCCTACCGTCACATCCAGACTCATTGAAATACCTTGTTCAAATTCCGCCTTCAGTACTTTCAAATTTTTCTCCGCCAGTTGTAGATTTCGTTTCTGTGTTTTAAGAGATTCTAAACTATTGTTTAAGTTGATCACCGATTCTTCTACCTGCAAGCTGATCAAACGTTCAAGCTGTGATTTATTATTCTGCGTTCTCTCTTCTTCCAGTTTTTTCTGTTGTACTCTATATTGTGACGAGAATCCGTTAAAAACAGGCACCTGAAGTCTCAGCCCAACATAGCCGTAATTATGCCATCTGGCGCCTTCGGAAAAAACAGTAGAAAATTGGCTAGCCGCAGGATTATATCCAGTAGACGCTATTGCCAAAAGCC
>JAYTHK010000183.1:0-4838 GCA_043732665.1 Cytophagales bacterium
TTCCAACGATCAAAAAGGTTTTTTACGATGAATAAATTGAGTTGGTCGATTCCTGTAAATTTCAATATTTCTGACCCTGAAATAACAGAAGTATTACCCTGATAGTAATTGTTGCAAAGCTTTTCTGACAAAGCTATGCTGTAGGATTCCAGTTTTTGCAAATCTACTTTCGCCTGCATATCTTTTTTAAACTTATTTATCTGTTTAAAATTACCTATTTTAGCTCATTATTGATGTATTTTGATTAAAAAACTTACGAACAACCCTTGTATTTATTGCGATTAGAAGCGTCTTTTTTTGTTAGATTTGTATACTAAATTGAAATTTCTTCGTTCCTATTTTACAACGCTTTATGATCATGCCAAATAGATTACTCATTTTCAGTTGCCTGTTACTGCTTTTCAATAAAGTGGTCTTGGGTCAAGAAAACAATATCAGTATTGAGGGTTGGAGGGTACACTTGCCTTATAACAATTTGACAACGGTGGCGGTAGGCAAAGATAAAGTATATGCTGCTAAAGGAAGTAGTATCCTAAATTTTGACAAAAATGATAATTCTGTAAATGTCAATTCTAAGTACACTGGCCTTAACGATGTGTTGGTTTCACAGATTGGGTATAATGCTTCTCAGAATACTTTTATTCTCGGTTATGAAACGGGTAATATCGACCTTGTAAAAGGAAATGTTATCACCAATGCCAACGATATACTTCGGACGAATATTACAGGATCAAAAAAAATAAATCATATTCTATCCAACAACCAGTTTTCTTACATTTCTGGTGACTATGGAGTAGTGTTATACGATGTGAGCAAGCAAGAAGTAAAGGAATCGTATTTAACGCTTGCGCCGAACTCTGCTTCCAATGCTGTATATGCGTGCGCTTTGAATAACGATAGTATTTTCCTAGCCACTTCAAAAGGAGTAATGAGAGCAAAGGTTTCCCAAGCAGTCAAT
The DNA here is from genome assembly GCA_043732665.1 of Cytophagales bacterium. Lineage (GTDB taxonomy): Bacteria > Bacteroidota > Bacteroidia > Cytophagales > Cytophagaceae > JANYCO01. Next base: position 959 of record JAYTHK010000183.1, read on the forward strand.
CTGCTGGCTTTTTCAAGTTGGTATACTTTTCAGGCGGCAGACAGTATTGATAATTTGAACGTGGTTTCGGTGTGTGCTTTTAATGGAATTGTTTATGCGGCAGTTAAGAACAAAGGGATTTATTATTTTAATGGTTCTATATGGAGAAAAACAACAGTGCCTATGACTGGAGGAGGTACCATTCGAAGCCTTACCATGTCAACTAATGGGATACTTGCTTGTGTAGATTCGGCTGTATTTCAAATTACGACTCCCTCTACTTATGGTGTATTGTTTTATCATAATGAGTTCATTCCAGCACAGGCATATTTGGATTCCGACAATACACTTTGGCTTTCTTCTTTAGGTGCAGGGCTTGTTAGATATAAAAGCGGTACTATAAATACAATCTATCCAAATGGACCTTTTGTAAACAGCATTTTTCGATTTGGGTATTATAATAATAATATTGTAGCACTTTCTGGGGGCTACAATAATATTGGTCAAAACGTATATTATGGAAACTGGTGGAGTGTTTTTGAAAACAATACTTCCTGGATTGCGGGAATGTATAAATATCCTGCTATACCTAATACCTTTCAGGATTTTATAGGAGCTACTTACAATAGCGTAAATTCAACATTATATCTTTCTACCTTCGGAAATGGTCTTGTAGCAATAAATTCCGACCAATCCATTAAAATATACGATAGCTCAAACAGTCCTTTATTGCCATTTACGACTTCTGCAATTTTAGGTGAAACGGCTGTAGATACAAATGGAAATTTATGGGTAACAAACAGAGTACAGTTTGATAATCAAACTAATTTTCATAAACTTTCTCCTAAAGGGGTTTGGACAAATTACTCCATTCCTAGTGCGCTTAGTAAAAACGCAATTGCCGTTACGCTCGATGGTTATGAGAACAAATGGATTCGAGCCATTGGTCCGACTAACGAAATCGGTATTGTAGTTTATAATGAAAAAACATTAAAAACGCGTACACTATCCAATGGGGCAGGGCAAGGTAATTTGCCAGATATAAAAGTGAATTGTGTCGCTAAGGATAAAAAAGGAGTCATGTATATAGGAACAGCGCAAGGAATAGCTATTTGTTATGACCCTTCTCTGATTTTTAATAATGGAGTAGACCTTGTTAAGCCTATATTTCAAGGGTTTCCCATACTTTATGAAAGAAGCGTATTGTCTATAACAGTGGACGGGGGAAATCGTAAATGGGTAGGAACCAATAACGGACTCTGGCTTTTTAACGAAGATCTGACCCAAGTATTATTATATTTCAATACAGGAAATAGTCCTCTTCTTTCTGACTATATCATGGATATTAAAATTAATGACTTGAGTGGGGAAGTTTTTTTTGCTACACAAGAGGGGATCGCCTCATACAGAGGAACGGCTACAGAAGGAGATAATAAATATACAAACGTGAAAGTTTTTCCAAATCCAGTGAAGCCCGACTTCAACGGCCTTGTTGGTATTTCAGGGCTTGCTGCTGATGCTGTTGTGAAAATAACGGATGTGGCTGGAAATCTAGTATACGAAACGACGGCAGAAGGAGGAACTGCTATATGGAATGTAAAAGATTATCATGGAAGGAGAGCTGCAACAGGAGTATATCTTATTTTTTGCGTTACAGCTGACGGCTCAGCAAAATTTGTTTCTAAAATGGCTGTGGTAGAATAATAATGCTACACAAAACGAGAGGAATTGTATTAGGGCATATAAAGTATGGCGATACGTCCATTATTTCAAAAATCTATACGGAAGAATTCGGTTTGCAGACTTACATCGTAAATGGAGTACGCAGTAAATCTTCTAAAAATAAAATAGCCCTTTTTCAACCGCTTACACTGCTGGATATGGTGGTTTATTATAAGGAAAACAGAGACATAAACCGCATCTCTGAAATGAAATGTAATACAGTTTTTCATTCTATTCCTTTCGAACAAAAAAAAATCTGCATTGTTATTTTTATTTCGGAGTTGTTGAGCAAGACAATTAAAGAACACCATTCGAATAAAGAACTTTTTGAATGGATTCTTCATTCGATTGCTTACTTAGATGAAGTAGCTGAAAAGTACGAAAATTTACATTTGCAATTTATGATCCAATTGGCAGCGTTTCTTGGGTTCTCCCCAGGTTCTGTCGAAGATATAATAGAGGAAATAAGAATTAGTCTTACAGAAGAAGAAAAAAACAGTATGGAACGTCTCATGACTGCCGCTCCCGATGAATATGTGCGAATTGACAATCAAACCCGTCGTCATTTATTAGACTGCTTGATTCGTTATTATGCTGTTCACATAGATAATTTCGGAACAATAAATTCCTTGTCAGTGCTACAAGAAGTATTTGGGTAATAAATGTAGAGGCCTGTTATAAAGCGTTTCTTTTAATAATAAACCCTTCGGTTATTTTACGATTAACGAATTTATTATTGGCATGCCAAAAGAGACGCATCATAATGATGATGCGTCTCTACCCATAGAAAATTATTTCAAGGTAATTTTTCTTGTTGTAGAATTAAAATCTGAAACAACCAAAATATTGTCTTTGTCTATCAATTCTAGTTTGATTATATTTTCTCCTTTTGGCAATCCTTCCATGGCATAAGCCTGCCAATCTGTAAGGATAAATTCTGTACCATTAATTGTAGCTTTTACTTTGTGACCTTTAGGAGACAGTTTGCAGTTAACAATATAGAAATCCAATAATACTTTTTTCGCATCTTCGCCTACATACTCTGCCTTAGGACGGCTGTAAAATAATAATGGTTTTTTTAAATCGGAAGATTTTAGACTAGCTTGATTATCTCCTACTCTGAATTGTCTCAGAATATAAGCTCTTTTGTGCTTTAAACTTTCATGATACGATCTAGAAAGAAAAGATAAAGCTACGTAGTTTCCTTCTTTTAAAGTCATCGTAAAATTTGTTTCGTATTTTGCTAAGTAGGGTTCGTTGTTTAAAATGAGATGAATATGCTGTCCTTTTGCAGAATTGCTGCAATGCTTAGTCATAGCGTCAGTAGTCTGGTCTGACAATTTGAAATTTGACAATTCGTATTCAAAGATAACTTTCGCAGAATCTTTTTTGTTCAACTGCTCTTCTCCAACAACTGGAAATATCATGTCAAGTGTAGCGTCTGAAAATAAAGGAGAGTCTGTAACAGGCGTTAATTTGATGCCATTTTTTTCTATGGATAAATTTTGTGCTTGTGTGGAAAAAACCACCATAAAAGAAGCAACTACAAGGGTGCATAAAAATTTTATATCTTTCATAACTTTTACTTTTTTTTACTTTAAATATTTTACTTTAAACATTATTTCCCTTCATTTTAAACTTTACTAAACAAACCGTTCGCCTTTTTGGGATCTGGCATCGGCTACGAATTCTTTTACCTTCTGCTCATTATTTTTATTGCAAATCATTAAGACTCCGTCAAACTCTGCCACAATGTAGTCTTCTAGGCCTTCGATAACAACGAGCTTTTCAAAAGGGGTCTTAATAATACAGTTTTTGGTATTATACAACATCGTATTGCCAGACACGACATTTCCCTCTGAATTTTTTTGAGATACATCGTATAAAGATTTCCAAGTTCCTACATCCGACCAGCCAAAATCACTAGGCAGCACATATACATTGTTCGCTTTCTCCATGATACCATAATCTATGGAAACATTTATACATTGAGAATATGCTTTTTCGATAAAAGGAATTTCGTCAGGAGACCAATATTTATGATTGCCTTCTGCAAAGATTTCTGCGATATCTGGTAAGTGATTTTCAAAAGCTTTGATAACGGAACTAGCACTCCATACAAAGATTCCAGCGTTCCATAAAAATTCTCCACTCTCTACAAATTTTTCTGCGAGTTCAA
>JAYTHK010000184.1:0-4831 GCA_043732665.1 Cytophagales bacterium
AAAAAATGATACTTGGAATTGATATAGGTGGCACTTCTGTAAAATGTGGCATCGTTTCACACGATGGAGTAATTTCTCATATTCGTACCTTCAACACACAAGGTTGGGTAGAATCGTTAGGATTTGTAGAATCGCTAAAACTGGAAATCGGAAACTATATTAAAGATTTTCCTGCTATTAAAGGCGTAGGAATGGGTTATCCAGGACTTCTTTCTCCTAATAGAAAGAGAGTTTTGCTTATGGCCAATATTCCTTCTGTAGTGGATGCTCCTGTAGTTGAAATCTTAAATAGTTCTTTTCCTGGTATTGTTTTTAGAATCGAAAACGATGCTAAATGTGCTGCTTTGGGCGAGCATTATTTTGGCGAAAATAAAGGTATAGATAATTACCTTCTTGTAACACTTGGTACAGGAGTTGGCGGTGGTTTAATTATCAATAAAAAACTATTTATTGGTGGCAAAGGAAATGCTACAGAAGTAGGTCATATTCTGACGAGTAATGGTAAAACATTGGAAAATAATGTTGGGATTAGTCACTTGATAAAATTTGCTGCGGAAAAATTAGCCAATTATACTGGTACAACTATTTTAAAAGGTAAGGACATAACTCCAAAAGTAATACATGAATGTGCTAAACAAGGCGACGAATTGTCAAAAGAAATTTTCAAACACGTAGGATTCTATTTAGGAGAAGTAATGGTAGGAGTAGTGCGTACCGTGGACGTGGACAATATACTTTTAGGTGGCGGTATAGCAGGGGCTTTTGAATTTATAGTACCTGAAATGCGCCGCAAAATGGAAGAACATTTACCAAAATATTATACTGAAGACCTTCATGTTGCCAATGCTTGCCTTGGCAACGACGCTGGCTTGCTGGGAGCAGCATCACTGATTATTGAAGGAATCTAGTGTTAAGGTATTGATTCTGCTATAAAGGTTGGTTGTTTAATGAAATTTGAATAGTTCGAATACTTGCTGGCGAGACGCCAGCAAGGGAAATAAGCTCTAACACTTTTCCAACTTTATTGTCGCAGAACATTACATGTTTGAAGAATATAGCTACATTTATATATTTAATATATAGACTTTGTATTTATTAAGTAACAATTATTTAATATTGAAACGATTGTAAAAAAAAGTCTTTAGGTTTATAATAAATCATTACAATTCAGTGTTTATTTTAAGGAAAGTATACCTTTATGCGGCAATTTTGTTTATTTTAACTTTAAGAAATAGTAACAATTACATAACATATAAGTCAATATCTATAATTTAATTTGCATTCGATTTAATAAACGTTCAATAAAAATGGAAAACAACAAATCTTCAAAAGGTAATTTAAACTCGGTTTTTGCTCTTGGCTTAATCCTGACAGCGGTGGTAGTGGCGCATTTAATATTCTATTATATTATGGGAAGTGCTTCTCATTTCAATGAAAAAGGAGAAGCTCTAAGCGGCGATTATTTGGGTATGATGTACAAAGGTGGATTTATTGTTCCCTTCTTGATGTCTTTTTTTATTATAGTATTAGGTGTTTCTATTGAACGAGGAATTACAATTGTAAAGGCTTTTGGAAAATCTTCGCTCTCTGGTTTTGTGAGTGCCATAAACGCAAAACTTTCAGCCAACGATATTGATGGAGCTATCTATTTGTGCAATACACAACAAGGTTCTGTAGGAAATGTAACCCATGAAGTATTGAACAGATACAGAGTGGTAGCTTCTGACAGCGGTTTAACTAAAGACAAAAAACTAGACGCTATTCAAAAGGAAGTAGAAGAAGCAACAATGTTAGAACTGCCCGCTTTAGAGAAAAACCTTACGATTATCTCTACGCTTGCTTCTGTGTCTACATTATTTGCTCTTTTAGGAACTGTAATCGGGATGATCAAAGCTTTTGCTGCTTTGGCTACAACTGGAAATCCTGATCCATCGGCACTTGCCAATGGTATTTCAGAAGCGCTTATCAATACGGCATTGGGAATTTTCACTTCTGCTATAGCGATAGTGGCGTACAATTTCTTTACAAGCAAAGTGGATGATCTTACGCACAAAATCGACGAAATTGGTTTTTCTATCCGTCAGCACTTTATAGCTAATGGTAAATAGTTAAGTGTCCTTAATTTAAGTTATAATATAAAAAACTTTAACTATGTCAGGTAAAAGAGGAAGAACAGGTATTTCGCTCGATATGACCGCTATGTGCGACATGGCTTTCCTACTGCTTACGTTCTTTATTTTGACGGCAAAGATGAAAGCTCCAGAACTTGTTCAGGTAGACATTCCAAATTCTCGTTCAGAAAAACTTGTTCCAGATAAAAATCTGATAAGAATTACAATAGACAAAGATGGACTAGTTTATTTGAGTCTTACCGAAGCTACAACAAGAAGAAAGATGATTGACGAAGTGAATATAGCCAGAAATCTAAATCTTTCAGAAGCAGAAAAAGTAGCGTTCGCCAACACCGAAATGTTTGGAATGCCCTTGAATCAAGTAAAAGGATTTTTCAGTTTACCTGCTTCTAAAAGAGACGGGTACAAGCAAACAGGGATTCCTGTAGACTCCACCAATAATGAGTTGAAAATGTGGATCAAAGAAGCGAAGACCATAAACAACCAATTGATTATAGCCATAAAAGGAGATAGAGAATCTAATTATGAAAACTATACTGGTGTTGTAGGCACACTTCAATCGTTGAAATTGAATAAATTTAGTTTGATAACGGCATTATAAAGATGTGTTGGAGTGTTAAGGTGTTAAAGTTGAATAAACAAATAACCTCTTAACACTCTAACACCTTAACACTTTAACACAAAAATAGAATGGCAGAAATAGACAGCGGCGGGGGTGGCGCCAAAAAAGGAGGGAAGGTTAGAAGTAAGAAATTATCTACCAAAGTAGATATGACACCAATGGTGGATTTGGCTTTTCTTCTTATTACTTTCTTTATGCTTACCACTACGCTGAGCAAACCCAAAGCAATGCAGGTGAATATGCCTGATAATAAGACAAATAAAAAACAAGAGGTGGTAGACAAAAATACGATTACCATTGTGGCAGGCGAAAACGATAAACTATTTTATTATACAGGCATCAAACAACCAGAAGTACACAGCACGGATTATTCCTCCGAGGGATTGCGCAATATATTGAATAAAAAAAACAAAGAAATAGGACCTGACAATCTTATAGTGGTAATAAAAGCGATGGACAAATCGAAATATAAAAACATAGTGGATATTTTGGATGAAATGCACATTACGAATACCAAACGGTTTGCTGTTATGGACATTACTCCTCAGGACTTAGAAATTGTAAAACTGGAAGAAGCTCATATAGCCTCTGATAATTAATATAAAGAGCACTATTATGACTGTAATAAATATAAAAAATAACGCAAGCACAGGAGGTTCCTCAATGGACGATGTTGTCTTTTTAGACCGCAATAAATCGTACGGAGCTTATCAGCTTAGAAAAGAGTTTATCAAAAATTTTGGATTGGCAATGGCACTATCGGCTGCAGCGGTGGTGGTGTCTTTTGCTGTTTACTCTTATATTTTACAAAATAAAGACGAAGAGCCACCCACTGAAGTGATGACAGAAGTGCCGCTCATAGACATAGCACTTGACAAAGAAACACCTGAACCAGAAGAAATTAAAGTTCCACCTCCGCAAGTAGAGCAGATAAAATTTGTACCTTTTGAAGTAGTAGACGTGGTAAAAAACGATGAAATACCACCAGACCAAACATCTTTAGACACTTCAGCCAATATAGGCGATAAAACTGAAAAAGGGGTAGATAGTATAGGCATACCAGACGATGCAGGAGGAAATAAAACATTGGGAGACGATGGAGACGATGAGTTCCTAACTTTTATTACCGAAGATGCTCAGTTTCCTGGCGGTAAGAAAGCACTTGATAAATTTATACAGAAAAATTTCGTCTATCCGAAAAAAGCTTTGCGTGATGAAAAAGGGGGGATAGCTAAAATTTATTTTGAAATTGACAAAGAAGGAAAGATGTCTAACGTTAAATTGCTTAAAGGCTTTGATCCAGAATGTGATGCAGAAGCCATAAGAGTAGTAAAATTGATGGAATCTATAAAATGGGAGCCTGCAAAACAAAATGGTCGTGCGGGAAGGCAAAAGAGAAGTATTCCAATAAATTTTTCACCTCCGAAAGACGACGAATAATTTCAGCCTCTATTTTAAAAAGAAGTAAAAAGTGAAAGGTAAGAAGTTAATCTTATTGCCTTTCACTTTTTACTTCTTACCTTTCATCAATTCATAACTAATTAAGTCAAGATAAAAAATGAATAGCCGATTAAAGTACGTAGTATATATTTTCAAGATGGTAATGGCATTAGTATACATAGTACTAGGCTTTGCTTTTATATTCAAAAATGAAGGAATAGGGAAACTAGTGCCAGTAGAATATATGCCTATCTTAGGTGTATTATTGATTGTGTACGGCTTATTTAGAGGCTATAGAGCTTTTGCCGCGGAAAGAAAAGCATAACGTATAACAGTATTTTTTATTAAAAAGTTGATTTATTGTATAGATATTGCATAATTATTTATATATTTGATAATCGATTAAATTAAAAAAAAACTAATTATGAAAAAATTAATTCTATTTGCTGCAGTGCTTTCAGTTGTATCTTTAGCTTCTTGCAAAAAAACGACTACTTGCACTTATCCTAATGGTGGTGGTACTACTACGTGTACTAAATGTAATGCAGCTTCAACTTCTACATTCAAAGATTATTGTAAAGCAGCTGGTGGTACTTACTAAGTATTGCTAGTTTTCATTAAAAAGAAAAGAGGTCAT
>JAYTHK010000185.1:0-4822 GCA_043732665.1 Cytophagales bacterium
TGATTCTCAGCGCAACCAAGGGAATCGTAAGAATGGTAAAGTGTCCAAGAAGATAAAAACGAATGCTGGCACAATCGATTTAGAGACCTCCCGGGACCGTTTAGGAAATTTTGAGCCCGAACTCATTAAGAAAAGAGAAACGATTTTAGCTGATAATCTAGAGTCTCAGATTATAGGGCTTTATAGTCATGGGATGAGTCTGCGTGATATTAGTACGCATATTAAAGATATGTACGATACAGATATTTCCGCTACTAGCCTGAGTGCTATCACAGATAGAATCATCCCTCAAATCAAAGAATGGCAGTCCCGTCCTCTAGAGTCTTTATACTGCATCGTTTGGATGGATGCTATTCATTATAAGGTCAAAGAAGACAACCGTATTGTATCTAGGGCAGTTTATAATATATTAGGCATTACCAAAGAGGGACACAAAGAATTGCTTGGTATGTATATCTCTGCGAGTGAAGGAGCTAGTTTTTGGTTGGGCGTTCTTACCGACTTGCAAAACCGAGGAGTAGAAGATATCCTAATTTCCTGTATTGATAATCTTAAAGGCTTCTCAGAGGCAATTTTAACTATCTTTCCAAAAAGTGAAGTGCAAAGTTGTATCGTACATCAAATTAGAAATAGTTTAAAGTATGTTGCTAGCAAAGATCAAAAGGAATTTATGCGAGATCTAAAAACAGTTTATAAGGCTTCCACTCTTGAGCTTGCAGAACTTAAGCTAGATGAATTAGATGCTAAATGGGGTAAAAAATATAGCAAAGTTATAGAGTCTTGGCGCAACAATTGGGAAAAACTGACTTGCTATTTTAAGTACACAGCACCTATTCAACGTTTAATTTACACCACCAACACGATAGAAGGTTTTCATCGTCAGGTAAGAAAAATCACAAAAACTAAGGGCGCATTTACCTCTGATATGGCACTCTTAAAATTAATCTATTTAGCCCAAAATAACATAGCACTGAAATGGACAATGCCCCTTGCAAATTGGGGGGAGACCGCTCAGCAATTAGCCATTTGGTTTAATGAAAGAATGAAGCTAGATTTGAAATAACAAGAGGCTTTAAAAAAGCTAGCTTTTTTAAAGCCTCTTGTTAACCTGACACAGTTTAATTTAAACTCCCGAATCAAAGCTTTCCATTCGTCTTCCGATACAGGTAAACGATTTACAAAGCTTGTTTCCCGCATCCGTTCGGGTCTAAGTGCTCTTTGTTCTTATCCATAAACGTATCACTGTTAAGGCTTTCTTCTGACATGATATAGAGGGAACCGTACTCCTTGGAAATTTCATCAGCCAGTTTCATACAAAAGGTTGACTTCCCTTCTCCTGGAAGCCCCCATACCAATACCTTAAAAGGATAACTAATCTTTCCAAGAAGCTCCATCATATCAGGAGAAAAATTGCAGGGAGTGGAATTGCTTTTTGAATCATTCCCCGATTGCACTACAAGAGGAGTCGCTATACTTGAATTGTTTTTTTCTTTTATCCCATGTTTAAGATGCGATTCAAGTACACTAGCTCCCACATCAATTACTTTTTTGAAGAAATAATTTTCAAGGCTGTTATTCTTTTTAGGCGTGATATTTTTGTCCTCTTGTAAATTATCATTTTCATCCGCCGCTCTCTTTATCGTATTCAAATGGTCTGCTGAAAGACCATCTATAGGAATAATACCTCCTTTGCTTTTATAACGCTTTCTGCAAGTATCGCCACAAAACACTCTACTTATTTGCCCTTGTATCTCCCTACCACAGGCAAGACAATTTTTGATGTAACTCATATATGGTTGTGTTCTTCTTCGTTCAATATATAAATTTCTGAAAGGGTCATAGGTTTATCAATTTCTTTTGTATAGCCAATATTTTTGGCAAGGGCTTTTGTTTTGTCCAGAGACAATCCAGGGAAATGGTAGTTGGCAATCAGTCGATCTTTTCGTAAAAGAGCTTTGTCAATTTTGTCGAGATCGGTATTAAATGAACAAATAACTTGAATGTTTATACAATCTGACAACAGTCCATCGGTAAGGTTGAGTAGGAATGAAACCGAATCTTGATTGAAACTTCCCCGTTCTATAATTAGGTTTTCCGCATCTTCAATTATCATAATTGAATTACTGTTGTCGTAAAGAAAAGACATAAAATCGGGATTGTTTAATTGCGGAAATACATTGACTGGTACGAAAAAAAGTTTCTTTTTGAGTACCGAAGTCAAGTAGCACAAGTAAGAAGTTTTTCCTGTACCAGGTTTCCCGTGCAATAAAACCAAACCGTTTTCCTTGTCTCTACAGAGGCCTTCAAAAATGCGTTCGTGTACTGGTAAAAAATCGTCGTTGTAGTGACTTTCAATTTTCAATTCCAGAGTTTTCACAGGAAATGATCGCATGTTTAAATTATTATGTTCTATAACAATTAAGGAAATTTGAGCCGCTTCCTCTTTTATTATATATTGTTTTCCAAATTCTATAAATTTATCTTTTAATGGAGATTCTTCATCATATAAAATAACCATTCTATCGAAGCTATAAAAGAAGGCTACAATTATTCTTTCCTTAAAAATACACACATATTGTTCTAATAAAATTTCTGATACTGTATCCTTATCATATTCCAAAGTCTTTGAAGGAATACCTAACAGGAAAGTAAATAATTTGGAAGACTTACTGCCTCAAAATTTTATTGCTAATATGTAATTGCTCGGGCGGATAGAGTTAACAATGGATCTTACCAATCCGCCCTGCCTGGAGTAGGCTTAGAAGTAATTATTTTTTTTTGTTGTTGAATATATTGCCCTTCTGTATTTTTCATGGCTTTTAAAATCATACGGGCTTGACGTTCGTTCATATTCATCTCTCCCAAGCGTTGCGCTGTCAGTGCGTCTGTTTCTTTGTCGCCACTATCGTTGTGTTGTAGATCATCATTTTCTTCACCACTTGTATTTTGATCCTGGTTTTCGCCTTCTCCTTCTTCGTTGTTTTTAGAAGAAGGAGATTTTTTATTATTTCCACCACCAGCGTTATTAGTTTTACGAGACTCTTCAGAATCGCTTGCCTTGGTTTTGTTTTTCCCGTCTTCATTTTCCTTTTTCTTGTCTGGAAAATTTTCTTTTTGTGTTCGATCTTGTTCTTTTTTCAGAAGTTCAAAATTGTAACGTGCAGCTTCATTTTCAGGCATTGCTTTTAGGGCTTCTTTAAAATAACTGAGTCCTAATTCTTTTTTATTATTACTGCTGTATATAACGCCAAGTTGTAAATAAGCAGTAGAGCGGATAGAGGGATCCTTTGAGGTAGATAATAATTTATAGTTATCTATGGCGCTATTGTACCGTTTCATTTTAAAATAGCTGTTGGCCAGGTTCAGTTTTACGGACTCATCCGTCTCTTTGTATGCTGTAAGTAGTTGTTCATAGAGTACTATACTCTTTACGAAATTTTTATTTTTATACGATACAGCAGCTTTTTCTTTTAGCGTATTCATTTCTGAAATTCGGTTAAATTTACCCCAGAAAAGAAGGAAGATATTTATCAGAACCAGGTATTTCATATTCGTATCGTTTTTACACTGATCAATACATCTAAAATTATGAATATAATGGCGATGAAAAGAAAGTAAAAATATTTATTTGCAACGCTGTCTATTTTTCGGCTGCCTTTCATAGTGCCATCTACTTTCAATATTCTATTAACCATCGTTTTTGTTTCGTTGGTTTCTTGTGTAATTTCAAAATAGTGTCCATCGGATAACTCACTCATTTCTTTCAACTTTTTTGAATTTAATTTAGAAACAACTAGTTTTCCGAAAGGGTCTTTTTTAAAACCTGACTTTGTTGGTATTTTACTACCTTCCTCAGTTCCTATTCCTAATATAAATAAAGAGATGTCAGATTTTTTAAATTTCTTTAGCCACTCATTCGGATTTTGTTCCCCAAAATTCTCTCCATCCGTTACCAGTATAAGAATTTCTACTTGTTCTCCAGAATTGTTTTTACCCGAAGAAGAAACAAGCTTGTTGTAAGCCAATGCTAATGGAGCATTAAAGTCGGTACCATTGGAAGAAATCATTTCCGTATTGAGCGTCTCTAGAAATAATTTTACAGCATGATGATCATAAGTAAGCGGACATTGTATAAAAGCCTCTTCTGAAAATATCATAAGTCCTATTCTGTCCGAGTTGAAGTTTTTTAGTACGGAAGTTAGCTCGTATTTAATTTTTTCCAAACGCGAAGGATTTATGTCTGTTGCATTCATTGAGGCAGATAAGTCGATGGCAATGTAAATATCTTTTCCTATGTCTTTGATTTCCTTTTTTATATCTCCAAAGGAAGGGCCTAAGAGTGCTATGATAAAAAGGGAAAAATAAGACGTTCGGAGGACAAGCTTAAGCAAGAGCCGACTTATGCTCATTTTTATTTTTTTGGATATAAAATACATCCGAACAGCATAAGCCAAGTAAAATACCCCAAAAGTGGCTATATAAAGGTATTCTGATTGTGTTATGTCTCTGAGCCAGTTCATCTAGTTGGCAATTTAAGGAGAAAGATTAATTTAATATAAATAATATATTTTTTACAAACAGATTGGCTGTTATAGTAAGAAATGCTATATTTGCATTCCGTTTTTGGAAAGGAAAAGAGGAGAGATGCCTGAGTGGCCGAAAGGAACAGTTTGCTAAACTGTCGTACTGGGTAACCGGTACCGAGGGTTCGAATCCCTCTCTCTCCGCTTATCAAAACCGTAATAGATTAAAATTAAGTCTATTACGGTTTTTTTTTAATTCGGTAACGGAATCGGTAACGCTTTCATTTTTTTTTGTTTTA
>JAYTHK010000186.1:0-4739 GCA_043732665.1 Cytophagales bacterium
TAGAATTAATAACAGTTACGGCCTCATATCATCGCAATAAACTACCATTGAATATAAACCATACTATTAACATCGGTCGACCATGGCTGGATGATTCGAAACTTAATCATTGTTTTATATCTTTACCATATCTTGACGGAACAGACCTTGAACTGTTTGAATTTGATAATAAAGAGATTCATTGTTATTGGTTGATTCCAATTACGGAGAAAGAAAGAGATTATAAAATAGATAATGGTAGTGAAGCATTAGAACAACTGTTTGAAGATAGTCAATTTGATTATTTGAATCCTAGTAGAGATTGTTTAGTGTGATGTGGAAATTTCTTAGACTGAAATAAATATCTTCGTCTCTTTTCATGCATGAAATTTAATACCAACTAGACAAAAAAGGTCTAATTATGATATTTAAGATTTTTTTATACTATTATTGATAACGCGTATGGATTCTCTCAATGGGAAAATTTTCTATTTGTAAAATATCTCTTTGTCTCCTGATACTTTATTATCGCTGAATGTTGAGAGATGAAGAGATGTAAATATATAGAAATTATAAAAGGATTGAAAACAACGAGATCATGACTGAAATATAAATATAAAATCTACTCTTCCCCTACTTTTTTATTTATGAGCGAAAAATAATTATCTTAGCGTAAGCTATTGAAAAATAGCAACCCATTTTAACATCTTACCACAATGAATACTATTGACTAAAAAAAACAGCTCTTAAAGAAAAAAAACTTATTTAGTAAGACGTAATTCAAACTTGATTTTGATATTTCTTGTGATAGTAGTCATTTGTTGTGGAACTGTTCTTTTAGTAAACGGGCGATTTGCGTTTATTGGTTTCTATTTACTTGGTTTTGGAGTATTATCTATTTCCAATGGTATACAAATAGATCATGGGCGAAATAAAATCAAATCTTTTGTATCTGTATTTGGTATAAATTTGGAGATTGGTATGAATTAGAAAAGTACTATGCTCTTCTCGTAACGACAGCAAATGGAGGGACTTCAGAATTGGGATCTACAATAGTTCTTCATGAATTATATATGCTTTCTAACGACAAAAAAAACTACCCAATCTTCAAATCGCGGGATATGAGAAACGAGAAGAGGCTGTTGAACAAGGAAACAAAATGGGAGATCTATTAAGTTTCCCTGTTAAAATTAACAAATTTAATTAATATTTTGTGACACTATACTGTCACAAGAGTATGTGACACGAATAGAATATCTGTATAAAAAATATTGGTTTTATATCTCTTCGTCTCTTCTTTCTAAAATTATAATAAAAGAGATGAAGATATATAAATATATGTGAGTTATGCGAGAAAGAAAAGATATTCGAATACTATATACAAAGCACCATTATTAAAATAATAAAAATAAAAATATCACGTTAATCTAAAATAATCTTTGGCAAAGATATTGTAATTTTTAAACAACCCTTTAATGAAAATATTAAACCTTTTATTTTTAGTTTGTTATTATACTGTTTGTTCTGGACAAACCTATAACGACAAAGAAGGTGATGCACTTTTTAAAATAAAAAGAAACGATAAAATAGGTTTTATAAATATAATTGGGCAAGAAATTATTAAACCAGTTTTTTGGTCAGCAGGAGATTTTTCGGAAGGACTTGCAAGTGCTCGAATAGACGGCTCGTATGGCTACATTGACAAAACAGGAAAATTTGTAATTCAAGCACAGTTTGACTATGCAATGCCTTTTAGTGAAGGGTTAGCTGTTGTATATAAGGATAGTATTCCTTTTGTTATTGATAAAAATAGTAAAAAAGCATTTGATAGCAAATTCTCTTCTATTGAAAAATTTGAAAATGGTAGAGCTTTAGTAAAAACAAAGAGCAATAAATTTGGATTTATAAACAAAAAAGGAAAATTGTTTATTGATACTGTTTATACAAATATCTACAAATTTAGTAATGGACTTGCGGTAGTAGAAGGATTACACCATATTAATGACGTGATGAAAGGAAAGAAAGGCGTCTACGAAATTGGAGTAATTGACACTCTTGGGAAATTTATTATTAATTATAGAAAATACGAATATATACTTGACTTTGATAATGGGCATTTTATGGTAGGTTTTCCTCCTGAACCTTGGGATAGCATACAAGGATACTCAGCAATGACAGCCATCATGGATCGAACGGGGAAAATACAGATTTTAAAAGATGAAAAACAAAAATATCAGGTAGCAGGTGGTTTTAAAAATTTTGTTAATGGTTCGAGTTTTAATGACGGCTTAGCCAAAGTGTATATTTATAAATACTGGGATTCAGAAGGACCTGATTTTAACGCTCACACTTATGATGGCTTTATTAATTTAAAAGGTGAAATAATCATAAATGATACAACCTTCAAAAGTGCCAAAGATTTTTCTAATAATAGAGCAGTTGTCGTAATAGACGACTCTCACAGTAATTTTATTATTAATACAAAGGGACAGGTAATAAATAAAAAACCTTATACAGAAATACTTGGTGAAGGTTTTAAAAATGGTACGGCGTTCGTTGAACAAGATTCTAAATGGGGACTCATTGATACTAATGCTAATTTCATCATTAAACCGCAATTTGAAAACATTAATAGATTAGGAATGATTGATGATTATTTCTTTTACACTCACCGCAATAATGCCAATAGAGAATTAACGGGTATAGCGAATAACGATGGCAGTATTTTATTTCAACCAATATTACAAGAATTTGACCAAAGAGGATTTCATAACGGTCTATTAAAATGTGTAATTGACGATAAATCAACTTACATAAACAAAAAAGGAATTATCGTGTGGCAGGAACTAAATAATGATTCTATGCCATCACACAATCTTAATATTGGCTTCATAAATAGGGGTTATTCCCATAATAGTGATCCTTATGGCATAAGTAGTTCTTTAACCCGCATATATAATCTGCCTAAAGAGACGTTAAAATCTTTAGCTCTTCCACTTAATTGTATTAGCGTACAAGCATTTCCTGATGTTAAAATTCTCATAAGTGATCACTATAATGGAATGCTATTTATTGTCTCAAATAACTCAAATACTAAAATTGACCTTAATGCAGTAAATGATGATTTATATTTTAGAATTCAAGCTCTAAATAAAAAAGAGGAATGGAAATATATTGAATATGCTTCCATTTATAGAGAATGGTGTGGTCAGGATTATCAGACACTCAGCATGGAACCAAATTCTTTTTGGACTTTTAAAACAATAACTTATGAAGGTGGTTTTAAAACAAAATTTCGGATAGAATTAATTTATCTTGATCCTAATGGAAAAACAGAAGCTCCTGAACCAGACAAAGAAATTAGCATTTATAGTAACGAGTACGAAGGCTATATAAATCCTGGACAATTTTGGAGAGAGCAAGATGAATAAATATTCAATGGTCTCTCTAACACAGTACTTTGTCCCTTGACTAGTTCGGTTGTATCAATATTCTGAAAATATCTAACAAATACAAAATTTATATCTCTTCGTCTCCAAATACGTTGTTTGGCTGATTAGTGAGAGATAAAGAGATTTATTTTTTCAAAAAATAAAATAAGGGTACTCATGATAAGTACGCTTCTCTAAAAACTTAATCTACTAATCTGAAATATTGATTTCCACCTTACCCTTTAAATCAAGATGATACTGACAATAATAAAAGGTTTAAAAATATGGGTGTAAGGATGCTTTATATCAATAATTTTTGTACTTTTCAATAGTCTTTCCTTGGATTATTCCTTTGCTTGAATTTTTGTTATGATATTTGAATACTCTCAATACAATTTGATAATTAACCTAGATAGCCCTTTTACCTTATATAGAAGTGACCCTGGTGAAGATGACTCAAAAATACCTTCCGATAAATGGAGTACCGAATACAAAAATCCTGATTGTAAGGTACTCCCAGACGGAGCAAAGGATAGAGTAACTAAAAATCCAGCAGGATTATTTTTCTTAACTGATTCTATTGATATAGCAAAAGCATACTCTAAAAGACATAATAAATTCTACTTATCACAAACTGAAACTAAGGAGAAAATTAGAGTACTAGATTTTTCTTCTTGTGTAAATGTATTTCAGATGCTTTGTATTTTAAATGATATAAACATAAATATCCTTACGGATAAGTATTATTGTTGGGAAGGAGGAAATTTAAAAGCAACCACTTTTAAAGACAAATTTGAAACTACTTTTAACACATTGATTCAACTGAATTATATCGATGAAAGCGTTGAAGAAATTTATAACATATTTGAAAAATTTAATTCCATATGTCCTGAAAATGATAGATTAGAAAACGTGGGTTTTTATGGACAAATGTTAACTGATAATGACAATGGATTTTTATTTAAAGATGCTTTGCTTAAATTAAATATTCATGGCTATCGTTGGCGAGAATGGGGTGATATGCGAGGGTTCACTTATTGTCTACATGACTACAATATGCTTAGTGATCCTCAGAAAACACTCATCAAAAATAGCTGAACACATCTCATCTGGAAGATTTCTCATCTCTCCCAACAAGTATAAACAAGTCAGCCAATCAACCCAACAGTCCACTTACTTCTCCCAAAAACAAAAAATCACTTGCAAATACATTGATTTACAAGTGATTCAAGTGATCTCGACAGGATTAAAACCCTATTACTTTGCCATTTTTTAACTTTTTCAAAATCAATCCTTATGCCTGTAAATTTACTGTTATTCAATGTTTTA
>JAYTHK010000187.1:0-35205 GCA_043732665.1 Cytophagales bacterium
CCTTAAATTCTATTTTCAACAGTATTATAAGTGGTTTTATGTTAGCACTACCTTTAACTCTAAATGCAATTAGAGAATATAATACCTAATCCTATAAATCTATTTTAATATCTATAACAAATCGATGCTTACATACCCACGTAGCCCGCAGTTTTAAACTTTGTTAACCTCCCACAAACAAATTTAATTACCAGAAATCATATCCACCGCCATCTCTCCTGCGTTATAGCCCGTTTGCAAACAAGTACCTATAACGCGCGCACTGGCAATGGCTTCTTCGGTGGCCGAAATATTTCTTCCAGCAAAAAGCAAATTCTCTATATCAGAAGAAACTAAACAATCTTTAGGAATATCATAGTAATTATCAAACTCGAAAAAATCCATTTTAACCCTCTTTCCAAAATTCCAAAACTCTATAGGCCATGCTCCACGACCAGCAGAATCAATTGTTTTTTTACAAGTCAGCACATCCTCTTTTGTAAGGATATACTTGCCTCTATGTCGTCTCCCTGTTCTAACACCAGCCTCAGAAGCCACATCACCAATACGGGCATATTTAAAAGCTTCAGTCTTATCTTTTAAAAATTGTGAGACGACAGTAATCATCTTTCTGGCGGTAAATTCTACAGAAGTAATTTTATTGACTTCATTTTTTATTTTTACAGGTATCCCTATTTTCAAATAAACCCTTTTACCATTCAACGATCCTGGCACTACAGAAATACTAGAATAGTCTTCTGATAAAGTACCTTCTGAAATAGCCTTCTGAAATTCCTTCAGAATAATTAAGCTCAAGTTTGCTTCCGACTGTATTACCACTCCTTCCATTGAGAACACCTGAGCTGGTGCTTGGTATTCATCACTTTCTATAATTGAAGCTCCAGACATCAGACTCAGCAAGGCTTCTCCAGTACAATCAACAACAATTTTTGGTTGAATTTTAATAACTCTATCGTAAGAAACTGCCGTTACTGAAACTATTTTAGCACCCTCTTTTTCCACTTCTGAAACGGTCGTTTGAAAAAATACTTTTACTTTTTCAGAACGAATAAACTCATCACAAAGAATTTTAAAATCGAAAGGTTGATAGGGAAGAAAGTGAAGTCCAAGCTTATTGAAGATAGGCGATGTGTTCGATTTTTCTTTTAATTTTTCTGCAAATTCATAGGCAAAATCATTACTAACATACGTAGAAATTTCATTTCCACTACAATAATAAAGTCCACAAACAGTGCCAACATAGGAGGACGTTGCTTTACCACCTAAAAAACTGTTTTTTTCCAACACCACTACAGACGCTCCTTTACGTGCTGCTGCCATAGCAGCTGCAAGTCCAGCCACCCCTCCTCCTGCTATCAATACGTCACAATTTATTAGTTCAGAATTCATCGATCTCCAAGAAGTTCTTTGAGTAAATTATTTTCCAATATACTTAAGTCTTCTTTACTAACCACCTGAAGAGTATAGTTGATAACGATTTTTTGTTTCCCATTAAACCGTTCATAAATAGTCATAAACCCTGGTGGAAATGTGCCAGGAGGATAATTCGTTACATTTTTAATAGGTTGCCCCATAAATGTTTTAAAATCATTTACGCCTGGATCGGAATATAGGAAACTAGCAACAGAGCCTTCTGCAGGACCTTTTATAAGCCAATAATAAAAATCAGAAGGTAGTCTCCTTAACAAACCACTCATTACAGCATAATCATCCGGTCGTTTGTGCCTTATCAGATCAAACATCTGAGTAGTGATAAACTCTGTACACCCTTTTAAATTAAGCACTCGTTCTCTTGGAATTCTATAAAACATGAATGCCTGAAGATTCGAAATCACAGGGCCATAGCTTCCTCTGGGTCTTCTGTTTTGTGGAATTGGAATCCAAAACGAACCGACCTTATTTCCTTTAGAAAGCAACCAATCGTTAATCGCTTTTGTCGTACTTGCAAGGAAAAAACTTCCTTTACTCACTTTCGCACCATTCTCTAACGCTCTTTTATCCAATTGCGTTGTTTGTTCTTCACTTAGTTCCAACACGTGATAAAGCGATGTAGGTATATAGTCTGGCTTTTTTTCCACCAATTGCACGAGTGGTTTTTTAGAAGACTTTTTTATAAACTCTTTTGAGAAATGTAAAATGTAAAATGCTTTAAATGCATTCATTCTTTTTTCCTTTTCAGGGAAATAATTAACTTTTTCTTCTTTAATCTCACCTCCTAATAATTTCATAAGAGTTTCCGCCCCTCGTGCATCCATGAGTATGTGATGCCATGAAAAAACCAAATCAGTATCACCATTTTTTCGGTAAACAACACTAAATTTGAAAAGGCAAGGATCTTTTAAAAATATTCCAGCATTTACAACCTCTGCAGGAAGCCCTTCCGCATGATCAATTATCTCCTTTATTTGAAGCGTACTTTTCTTTTCAGAATTATACTCCCATTTAGGAATACCAAAAAAAGTTCCTCTATTTAATTCTATCTTACTTAGCCAATTGAATATGGGAAATTCGGCTATTTTCTTTTGGAGAATATCCTTCGAAATCTTTACAGAGGGAGAAATTAGCAAGTGGCATGCATTTCCAGAACTACCGTATTTTTCATAATGTTTTTCCATGGACAGAAAAAAACAATCTGCACCACTAAGCGTTATTTCTTTAGGAAAACCATTTGTAGTTAAATTCATTTCACGACTTTGTATTTGTTCATGCATTCTGCCAGTGCATCTACAGACACTAAATTTTCAGGAGTAAGTGATTCATGTGGAATTGCTACTCCAAATTTTCGTTCGATAAATAATATTATTTCTATAATTGAAAAAGAATCTACTCCAATATCAGAGAGAATCGTGTCGGCTTGCACTTCTACATCTCCTGCCAATATATTCTCAGAAATAAAAGCACACAATTCTTTTTTAATAATTTCCACAGCATTCATCAATAACTATTACAAATTATTTTTTCTCCTTGTATACCAAAATGAAACTGCAACACAAGTACAAGAAAAACCGAATAATAATCCCATTTCAGGCAATACATCAACAAGGCCACCTCCCCGAAGGAATATATCATGAAAGGCTTCTAATCCCCAGTTTAAAGGCGATAAATGACTAATTGTTTTCATTAAAGATGGCATGAGGTGAACAGGCACCCAAACGCCTCCTAGTGCAGCCATGATAAGTATCGAAACCGAACCTCCAATAGCAGCTTGCTGATTCGTAGTTGTAATTGTACCAAACATAAGCCCGTAACAAGTAGCGGCCATTGCCGTAAACATTCCTATAAGAATAGTTGCTACTGGGCTATTTCCCATTTGCAATTGTGGCAGACCCATTAAAGGCAAAATCACGATACCAACCATCAGCATCAAGACCAATTGACTCATGCAAACCAACATATACACAACAACTTTAGACGCCAATACAATTTGTATAGCACGAGGTATAGTCTTTAAACGGAAAGCGCTTCCTTCTCCTCTTTCCATAATAATACTGCCTGCTAATGGAATGATGATGAAAAACATGGAAAACACAGACCATGCGGGTACATTGTGTTGAACTGAGTTGGGTAAAATACTTTTATCGTCTTTTACTGCGTATACTTCTCTGTAGGTTACTGGATCGGAGTCTTCTATCTTTACATTTTTATTTATGGGCATGAGACTTGATAGTTCTTGCGTAAACGTATGAAAGATAATTTGCGATTTTATTTTTGAAATAAACTCACGCAATGAAGTAGTCACTGTCATGATATGGGATTTGCGCGTAACAGGATCTATGAATATTTCAATCTGAATAAAATCTTTCATCTTGTTCATAGAGGCTATAGAATCTTTTTCTGTAATTCCATTTTCGTTGAGCGTTTGGCTTACCAACTCAATCACTCCATTTCTGATTGCTTTCGTAGTGCCTTTCGGAATCAAAATCCCTATCATGAATTTACCTTCCGACACCGCTTTCCAAGCTTTTTCACGAGTAGCAGGCTTACCTTCTAGGTTCTTACTTATTTCAAAAAAACCTGATTTTTGTAATCCTCTTTCAAGACCTATCCCTAAAGAGTCTTTGTCTTCGTCAATAAAAACAATAGGAATACCTGTTTCATTCAAGGAACGATAAGCAGAATCTTGCAGCAGCGTCATAATTAAAACCAATGCCATAGGCATCACGAATATTACAGCGAGTCCCGCTTTGTCTCTTATCAGAATTAGAAAATCTTTATTAACCGCCGATAAAAATTTATGCATTATAAATTATTAAATTATTTTGTTAATTATTTTGAGTGAGATGCAAAAACACATTCTCCAACTTTGTCATACCGTTATTGCTGTTTATCAACTCATTTGGAGTACCCTGAGCCATCATCTCTCCTTTATCAATAATCGCAATATGAGTACAAAAATCTTCTGCCTCTTCCATGTGATGGGAAGTATATATAATAGTAGTACCTTTTTTATTTATTTCACGTAACTGACTAATAATTTCATTGCGCGATTGCACATCTACTCCTACCGTAGGCTCATCTAGAAATAGTATTTTGGGTTCATGAAGAATACCTGCAATAAGATTAATTCTTCGTTTCATACCTCCCGAATATTTTAAAATACTGCGGTCTGCGTGCTTAGTCATATTAAATTTATCCAACCAATATTCAATTTTTCCATCCAAATCACTCCCTTTCAAGCCATACATTTTGCCAAAAAAAGTCAGATTTTCTCTGGCAGAGAGCAATGCATATAGTGCTATATCTTGAGGAACCACCCCTAGCATATTTTTTATCTTTACTGAATCAATTTTTAAAGGAGCTCCATCAAGAAGAATAGTACCTGAAGAGGGTTGCAGTATACCGCAAAGAATTGATATTGTAGTTGTCTTACCTGCTCCATTAGTACCTAAAAGGCCGAAAATTTCATTTCTTTTAATTGAAAATGAAAGATTTTTGATAGAGGACTCAATAGCACCTGGAAAGGTCTTTGAGAGGTTTTTAATTACTATTATATTTTCCTGATCTTGCATCAATAACCGAATTTGACTTTATTTTATAATTCGGTTGGCAAAAATAGTGATTTAATCAGAATATCAATAGAATATTTTACATTACAGCTATCGTAATGATCCTTTTATTGGGAGTTATCTCTATGTAAATCAATTTAATAATTTAAACTTTAAGCCTTGACACCTATCGTATAACATAATTCCTAATCTATCTTAAATTTCACAACAGTCACTGCATCACCCCTCTTTTCCCGCTCTTCGTCGCTTATTTTGGTTACTTCTTTATATTTTTTGAGTATCGCCCGAACGGTATTTTTTATTACTCCACTTCCTCGTCCATGAAGTATTTTTGCTTCTTCTACACCCAACAAGATCGCATCGTCAATCCAAGTCAAAAGCTCCACCATTACATCTTCTTTCATTTTACCTCTTAAGTCTAATTCAAACTTGAAATGCATCATTTTTTCTTTTGTATCTATAAAAGAAGACGGCACCCAATGAACCTCATTTTCTTCTTCTGGTGGCTCTGTGAGTGTTACTTTATTTAATTTCACCGTTACTTTCATTATACCCACTGCTATTTCTATATTATTCCCTTTTATAGTCAATACTTCACCTACTGTATCCTGACCGTCGATGGTTACAAAATCTCCAAGTTTTATTTCTACCATATTCTTGTTTACAATTTAGTTATAATCGTTTATGTTTTTGCCCTGTAATTTACTTCCAACAGCCTTAGATGAGCGAAAATTTTACTTAATAATAGTTAAATTAATAATAAATAAAACAATTGCTTACTAACCACTGCAAGTATTAAGTTAAACATTTTTTCAATGGTTACACTATTAAAAAATACTATATTTATAATTCATTCATCTATTATGCGCATAACCTATAACGCCCCTTTTACACTAACCTTGACATTAGTATGCACTACCATAAGATTTCTTGGAAATTCTATAACGGATACTCTTTTTACGGTTAGTGGTTCTATGAATTTTTACAATCCCATCGATTATTTTCGCCTCTTTTCTCATGCATTGGGACATGGAGACTGGGCGCATCTGATTGGCAATATTTCTTTGATATTAATTCTTGGACCTTTACTAGAAGAAAAATACGGTTCTAAAGAACTTATGTATATGTCTTTTATTACCGCTTTTGTAACAGGTATTTTAAATATCCTTTTTTTCGATACTGGCTTGTTAGGAGCTAGTGGACTAGTTTTTATGATGATACTTCTGTCGTCTTTCACCAATTTTAGATCTGGCACTATACCACTCACCTTTATCCTTGTTCTATTATTCTATTTGGGTAATGAAGTATACCAAGCCTTTCAAAGCGACAATATCTCTCAGTTTGCACACATATTTGGTGGCTTAGCAGGCAGTATTTTTGGCTTTCGGGACGGTAAGAATATTTCAGGAAAGAAGTAACTAATCATAACTACTGCTTCAATTTATTGTTAACCTTATTCATCCAACAAATTCAACTTCACTACTTCCACCATTTGTTTAGATTTCTTAACAATGGAAATAGTGTAATGTTTCGTTCGAATAGTGTCTGTCAATGCTGGAATTTTTCCAAAAATAACACTGACATATCCAGCCACCGTTTCATATTCATCCGCTTCTGGTAAAGGCTCAGGTAAAAGTTCGTTTACATCTATAATGGTGGAAAGAGCGTTTACTATGTACTCCTTTACCGCAGTTTTTTCTACTATAGGGCCTTCATCATCGTGTTCGTCTTGTATCTCTCCCACAATTTCTTCGATGATATCCTCTATCGTTACAATGCCTGAAACGCCGCCATACTCGTCAATAACGATAGCCATGTGCATTCTCTTTTTTTGCAAATCGCGAAGCAAATCTGAAATCTTTTTCGTCTCTGGCACAAAATAAGCTGGACGCATTGCATCTTTAAATTCTACTTTTGCTTTTTTGTTTAATAAACGCAGCAAGTCTTTTGCATATACTACCCCTTCAATATTATCAATCGTATCTTTGTATACAGGCATTCTTGAATATCCTTCGTTAATAATATGCGACATTAAGTCTTCTACAGGTGTATCAATATCAATACCATGAATCTTTGGCCTCGGCATCATAATCTTTCGCACCATAATCTGATCAAAACCAAATGCATTTTTTATAATTTCGTGTTCTCCTTCTTCAATAGCTCCAGAAGCTTTCCCATGATCGATTAATAAAGCTAATTCTTCCGCTGTATGAGAGTCATGATGGACATCTTGATATATGCCGAGCATTTTTAGTACAAAATTAGACAATGAACTCAACATCCATACTGCTGGCCTAAACACAACGTAAAATACGCGGATTGGATAAGAAACAGCTAATACTACTTTTTCCGCACTTTGTAAGGATAACATTTTAGGAGCTTGTTCTCCAAAAACAACATGTAATGTGGTAAGTATTCCTAAAGACAAAATATACGATACGGTTTCTATTATTCGATCGTCGTGATTGTATACTGCATGATTAAGAAGCCCAAATTGATGAAAGACTATTTTAACGAGTTCTTCCATCATAGGCTCACCAATGGATCCAAGAGCAAGACTCGAAATTGTAATACCCAACTGACATGCAGATGAATAAGAGGTAAGATTCTTAACAATGTCCAATGCAAGCTTTGCGCTTCTATTCCCAGAGCTCGCTATAATCTCCAACTGAGATCCCCTGATCTTTACCAGTGAAAATTCGGATGCAACAAAAAAACCATTTAAAAAAACCAGTAATACTGTTACTAAAATATCTGTTATTGTGTGCACTTCCATATTCTTGCTTCCGAATTTAGATTTTAGTATTCGGAATATGTCTTTATTTAAAATTACTAACTTACTATCAATACCAAATTTATTAAAAAAATACGAATACTATTAAAATAATATGTAATTTTAAGCAATGCATTCATCTATTTTCCTTTAGCTATGAATTTGAACGTTATTTAAAGGAGATATTGAACATTATTTACCATACCTTATTTTATTTCATTCTAAATAAGGGTAAATTATAACTAAATAAATGCAAAAGCAGTACAAAAGGGGGATAAATTTCCTTTTAAAAAGTTTTTTTTAGTGGGATTTTATCTAATTTTACAAGCATAGTAAGTATGGCAACAAAGGTAATTTTCGATGTATTCTTCATGTTCTTGTCCAATTGTTACTCAATTGTACTGAGAAGAACCCCCTTCAGTATTACTATTACAAAGCATAGATTAAGGACTAAAACAATACGAAAACTCCAATAACATGAAAGAATATCTTCCCTTAGGAATACAATTTATGATCGCCTTGGGCTTTGTCTTACTAACAATAGTAAGCAGTTGGTTTTTAGGCCCTAAAGTAAAAACAAAACATAAGTTAGAAACATTCGAAGCGGGTTTAGATCCTGTAGGAAATGCTAGAATACAGTTTTCTATCAAATACTTTTTGGTAGCTACTCTTTTTGTATTGTTTGATGTAGAGGTAATTTTCTTTTATCCATGGGCTGTAAACTTCAAAGAATTTATTGCAACACAAGGATTTGCTGGTTTTGGCAAAATGTTATTGTTCATGGCTCCTGTATTAGTAGGTTTCTTTTATGTAGTAAAAAAAGGAGCACTAGATTGGGAATAATATAAATATTGAATTATAAAGTATGAATTTTGAGTTAAATAATTCATACTTCAAAACTTAAAATTATTAAAAAAATGGTAAAAGTAGTAGATGCACCTAGCGGAATAGAAGGACCTGGTTTTTTTGCCACCTCTTTGGATAGCGTAGTCGGTTTAGCAAGAAAAAATTCTATTTGGCCACTTCCTTTTGCTACCTCCTGCTGTGGTATCGAGTTCATGGCGACTATGGCTCCGAATTACGATATGTCTAGATTTGGTTCTGAGCGTATGGCATTCACACCACGTCAATGTGACTTACTTATGGTAATGGGCACTATTGCTAAAAAAATGGGACCTGTTTTACGTCACGTATACGAGCAAATGGCTGAACCAAAATGGGTAATTGCGGTAGGCGCTTGTGCTTCAAGCGGTGGTATTTTCGATACGTATAGCGTGCTTCAAGGAATTGACAGAATAATCCCAGTAGATGTATATGTACCAGGCTGTCCTCCACGTCCAGAGCAGATTATAGATGGTGTGATGAGAATTCAAGACTTGATTGCAACGGAATCCAGAGGCAGAAGACAATCGGATGAATATTTGAAATTATTGGCTAAATACGAGATAAAATAATGGCCTTAGCACACGAAAAAATAACAGAAAAATTGACTACTAAATTTGGTAGCGATATACTCCAAATCGAAGAGCCGTATAAAATGCTTACAATTACTGTAAGCAGAGAAAAAATTGTTGAGATTGTGGAATTTCTAAAAGAAGACCCAGAACTTCAATTCATGTTTTTAACTGACATCACAGGTATTCATTACCCTGAAGATCCAACGGGAGAAAAATTAGGAACAATCTACCATCTTCACAATTTAGTAGATAATGTTAGAATTCGACTTAAAGCATTCTTTCCAAAAGAATCTCCTTATATAGATTCACTCACAGGTCTATACTCTGGCGCTAACTGGATGGAAAGAGAGACCTTCGATTTCTTTGGTGTCATTTTCAATAATCATCCAAATTTAAAAAGGATATTAAACGTAGACGATATGGATTACCATCCAATGCGAAAGGAATATGCATTGGAAGACCCAACAAGGGACGATAAAACAGATAAATTCTTCGGCAGATAAAAAAGTATTGAGAAGTTAGTCCTGAGTATTGAGTTAAAAAAAACTAAGGACTCATTACTCAGGACTCAAGACTAAAAAATATATGGCATTATTACCTACTAACAACAATATTGAAATTGAGATTACAGACGAGTCACATTTGACTACGTTAAATCTTGGACCTACCCACCCTGCTACTCATGGTGTGTTTCAAAACATCATAAAGTTAGATGGAGAAAGAATCGTAAGTGCGGTTCCTACTGTAGGATACATTCACAGAGCATTTGAGAAAATTGCCGAGAGAAGACCTTTCTACCAAATTACAACCCTTACAGACCGTCTTAATTATTGCTCCTCTCCTATAAACAATATAGGTTGGCACATGACGGTTGAAAAATTAATTGGGGTTGAAATTCCAAAACGAGTTCAATACATGAGAGTTGTTATCAT
The DNA here is from genome assembly GCA_043732665.1 of Cytophagales bacterium. GTDB lineage: Bacteria > Bacteroidota > Bacteroidia > Cytophagales > Cytophagaceae > JANYCO01. The sequence goes on from JAYTHK010000187.1 coordinate 10,169, forward strand.
GGAATTGGCTCGTATAGCCGATCACCTTGTTTGTAATAGCGTAATCGGAGTTGACTCTGGAGCCTTTACCGGTTTCACTTATGTATTCCAAAACAGAGAACAAATTTATGATATATTTGAAGAAATTTGTGGCGCTCGCCTTACTACCAATATTGGTCGTATAGGAGGTTTTGAAAGAAATTTTAGTGCCCGTGCTTTTATGTTGATAGAGAATTTTGTGAAAAATTTCCCTGCGGACATGAAACAATTCCAAAGTCTATTTGATACCAACAGAATATTCATAGACCGTTTGAAAGGCGCTGGTCCTATTTCTGCCGAAAGAGCTCTAAACTATAGCTTCACAGGTCCTAATCTTAGAGCCGCTGGAGTAGATTATGATGTGCGTGTACATACACCTTATTCTTCTTATGAAGAATTTGATTTTGAAATCCCAGTAGGAACAAATGGTGATACTTATGACCGTTATGTAGTAAGAAACGAAGAGATCTGGCAAAGCCTACGTATCATAGAACAAGCATTAGTGAAAATCAAAAAAGAACCCGCAGACATATACCATGCTGAGGTTCCTGATTTCTACCTTCCTCCTAAAAAAGATGTTTACCAAAATATGGAAGCATTGATTTACCATTTCAAGATCGTAATGGGCGAAACAGAAATCCCAAAAGGGGAAGTGTATCATTGCGTAGAAGGAGGTAATGGCGAACTAGGTTTTTATTTAGTAAGCGATGGAGGTCGTACTCCATTCCGTCTGCATTTTAGAAGACCTTGTTTCATATACTATCAAGGTTATCCAGAAATGATAAAAGGAGCCTATTTATCCGATGCATTGGTTACTATGAGTAGCTTGAATCTGATAGCAGGAGAAATGGACGCTTAAATTAATTTGATGATTTGATAAAGTGCCAATTTGATAATTGGAATTCGAAATTTTATGGAAACTATAGACAAGGAAATTAAATTCTCAGAGAAGACAATGGCAAGGGTAAACGAGCTGATAAGTCACTATCCTGAAGGAAAACATAAGTCTGCACTTTTGCCTATTTTACATTTGGCTCAAAATGAATTTGGAGGTTGGTTGAGTGTACCTACAATGGATTATGTAGCCTCGATTTTGAAATTGGAAAAAATCGAAGTGTATGAAGTAGCTACGTTTTATTCCATGTACAATCAAAGACCTGTCGGAAAGTGTATGATTGAGTTTTGCCAGACGGGTCCATGTTTGCTAAAAGATACAGAACCTTTGATTGCTTACACAGAAAAAAAATTAGGTATTAAACTTGGTCAAACAACTGCTGATTTTAAGTTTACGCTTAAAGGAGTGGAATGTCTAGGAGCATGTGGTTACGCACCCATGGCTCAGATTGGTCAATATTATTATCAAAATTTAACGGAAGAGAAAATAGATAAAATCATAGCCGAATTCGGCAAACCTGATTTTGACCCTGAAAAAAAATACGAGATTTAAGCTAATGGGACAGAAATTATTATTAGAACACGACCACGTACCAGGCATTGATACTTATGAAGTATACAAGTCAAAAGGCGGATATCGTGCGGTAGAAAAAGCTTTAAAAACCATGTCGCCAGAGGCGGTATTGGAAGAAGTGAAAAAATCAGGTCTTCGCGGACGTGGAGGTGCTGGCTTTCCTACTGGTATGAAATGGAGCTTTATTGCTAAGCCTGAAGGAAAACCTCGTTACCTAGTTGTGAATGCTGACGAGAGCGAGCCTGGTACTTTCAAGGATCGCTACCTGATGGAAAAAATCCCACATATCCTTATCGAAGGCATGATCCTTTCCTGCTTCGCTTTGGGTGCAAATACTGGATACATATACATACGCGGAGAATATAAATGGTTGGTGAATGTAATGGAGAAAGCCATTGCTGAAGCTAAAAACGCTGGATGGTTAGGTAAAAATATTTCAGGTTCAGGGTTGGATCTTGAAATTTATGTAAACAACGGAGCAGGCGCCTACATTTGTGGTGAAGAAACTGCCTTATTAGAATCATTAGAAGGCAAAAGAGGGAATCCTCGTATCAAACCTCCTTTCCCCGCAGTTGCTGGTCTGTATGGCAATCCTACCGTAGTTAACAATGTTGAATCAATCGCAGCGATTACTCCTATTATAAACATGGGCGGTGACGAATATGCTAAAATAGGTATTGGAAAATCTACGGGTACCAAATTAATTTCAGCTTGCGGTCATATCAACAAACCTGGTGTATACGAAATTGAAATGAGTATATCGGTAGAAGAGTTTTTAAATTCTGATGAATATTGTGGAGGCATCCGCAAAGGACATAGATTAAAAGCACTTATTCCTGGTGGCTCTTCTGTTCCTATTCTTCCTTTTGACTTAATATACAAAACAGCAAAAGGCGAGGACAGAATGATGACCTACGAATCTCTTTCTGACGGCGGTTTCGAAACAGGATCGATGTTAGGTTCTGGAGGCTTTATTGCTATGGATGAAACAACTTGTGTGGTAAGAAATACCTGGAGTTTTGCACGTTTCTACCACCATGAATCTTGCGGACAATGCAGCCCTTGCCGTGAAGGTACAGGATGGATGGAAAAAGTATTACATAGAATCGAACACGGTCACGGTCACCAACAAGACATAGATTTATTGGTAGACATTGCTAAAAAAATAGAAGGGAATACAATTTGCCCTCTTGGAGATGCTGCGGCATGGCCTGTTGCTGCTGCGATTAGACACTTCAGAGAAGAATTTGAGTACCATATCAAGCATCCTGAAAAAGTAAAAAATAGTATTTACGCACACCTTGACGATTATAAATCGGTATTGGCTTAATTTATAATATAAATTTTCATTAACAATATGAAAGTAACCATAGACGGACAAAGCATAGAAGTAGAACCAGGAACCTCCATCTTACAGGCTGCCAGAATGATCGGTGGTGATGTAGTACCTCCTGCAATGTGTTACTATTCCAAACTAAAAGAATCGGGTGGTAAATGCCGGACCTGCATCGTAGAAGTAAGTAAAGGATCCGAAAAAGACCCACGCCCAATGCCTAAATTGGTCGCTTCTTGCCGTACCACTGTAATGGATGGAATGGAAGTAAAAAACTATACTTCAGAAAAAGTAATCGAAGCCCGAAAAGGAGTTGTAGAATTCTTGCTGATCAACCACCCACTTGATTGTCCTATTTGCGATCAGGCTGGTGAATGTCATTTACAAGATCTTGCTTACGAAAACGGTTCATCAAAAACACGCTACGAAGAAGAAAGAAGAACCTTCGACAAAATAGATATCGGTACAAAAATACAACTGCACATGACCCGTTGTATCCTTTGCTTCCGTTGCGTTTTCACTGCCGATCAAATTACAAATAAAAGAGTACATGGTGTACTTCAGAGAGGCGATGCTTCAGAAATTGGCACTTATATTCAAAATGTAATCGAAAATGATTTCTCTGGAAACGTAATCGATGTATGCCCTGTAGGAGCTCTTACCGATAAAACATTCCGTTTCAAAAGCCGTGTTTGGTTTGCCAAACCTCAAGATGCACATCGCGATTGTCCTAAATGTTGTGGTAAAGCTGTCGTGTGGACTTCTGGAAACGAAGTGTACCGGGTAACTTCAAGAAAAGACAAATACGACGAAGCGATAGAATTTATTTGTAACGACTGTCGTTTCGAAAATAAAAAAATGACAGATTGGACATTTGAAGGTCCAACAAAAATAGAACGTCATTCTGTGATTTCTGCCAATAAATATAAACAAGGATTAAAAGTAACTACCCCGCAAAGATTAGGATATGGAAATAATGTTTTATGATAAATTAATACTGGCTACCATAGTCTTTGCTATATCTTTAGGTGTTGCGGCTTATGCTACATGGGCAGAAAGGAAATTGGCAGCTTGGTTTCAAGATAGAATTGGACCAAATAGAGCAGGTCCTTTTGGTCTCTTGCAACCTATTGCGGACGGAGTGAAACTATTCATGAAAGAAGAAATTATACCTGCTGATTCTGATAAATTTCTTTTTATCGTAGGTCCTTCTCTATTCATGCTTACAGCACTTATGACCAGTGCTGTTATTCCATGGAGTACGCCTCTTAATCTCGGTGACCGCTTCTTTGTTATGCAAGTGGCGGACATCAATATTGGTATATTATATGTATTTGCAGTAGTATCGATTGGCGTTTATGGCATAATGATTGGTGGTTGGGCTTCTAATAATAAATACTCGTTGATGGGCGCCATCCGTGCCTCTTCTCAGATGATTAGTTACGAATTGGCGATGGGACTTTCCATCATTGCCATCATTATGATGACAGGCCAAAATGGAATGAGCATCAACAAAATTGTAGCTTCTCAAAGTGGTGGACTCTATGGAATCGAAGCGCTACAAGGCTTAAATTGGAATATCTTTTACCAACCCTTAGGTTTCATTTTATTTCTTATCTGTGCTTTTGCAGAATGTAACCGTACTCCTTTTGACTTACCAGAATGTGAAGCAGAATTGGGTGGTGGTTTCCATATCGAATACAGTTCAATGAAATTAGGGTTGTTTTTATTTGCAGAATACGTAAATATGTTCGTATCCTCTGCTATTATTTCCTCTTTATATTTTGGTGGTTATAATTTCCCAGGCTTGTCGTACTTACCTGAATTCTGGCAGAGTATTGCTGGTGTTGGTGTATTTATGGGTAAGATTACCTTCTTCATTTTCTTGTTTATGTGGGTGCGTTGGACAATACCTCGTTTCCGCTACGATCAATTGATGAATTTGGGATGGAAAATATTACTGCCCTTAGCCATACTAAATATTATATTAACAGGTGGTGTTATGTTACTCTTTAAATAAAAGGATTTTATGCCTGCATTGTCTTTAACAAATAGAAAAAAAGTACTCGAAAAAAAGGAACTTACATTTATGGAGTCCCTATACCTTCCCGCTATTTTTGGTGGGATGATTATTACCTTAAAACATCTTTTCAGAAAGAAGGTTACGGTACAATATCCTGAAGAGAAAAAAGCTTTCAGTAAAGTTTTCCGAGGTACGCACATTTTAAAAAGAGATGAGCAAGGACGTGAAAACTGCACTGCCTGCGGACTTTGTGCGGTGTCTTGTCCTGCTGAAGCCATAACCATGGTAGCGGCTGAACGAAAAAAAGGGGAAGAAACCCTTTATAAAGAAGAAAAATATGCAGCAGTATACGAAATCAATATGCTTCGTTGTATTTTCTGCGGGCTTTGTGAAGAAGCCTGTCCAAAAGACGCTATTTATCTAACTGAACAAATTACACCAGCCGATTACAAAAGGGAAAGTTTTATTTACGGAAAAGACAAATTGGTTCAACCTCTTGGTACCAGTGCTCACCCAAAAACTTATAAGCCTTATGTAAAGGATGGCAAACCATACGAATATAAAACACCCGTTAATCTTTAATACTAAAAATGGACAAAATTATTTTCCTATTTCTTTCTGTAATAGCCATTGGCAGCGCTTTGGCTGTAATCTTTGCTAAAAGCCCCGTATACAGTGTGCTGTTTTTGATCGTAACATTCTTTACCATTGCGGGACATTTTGTATTGTTAAATGCGCATTTTCTGGCTATTGTAAACATCATCGTATACGCTGGAGCAATCATGGTATTGTTCTTATTTGTGATTATGCTTTTGAACTTGAACAAAGAGTCTGAGCCCCAGAAACCCTTTTACGTTAAGGTAGCGGCTTGCATTGCGGGTGGTTTATTACTTGTTACGCTGGTCGGTGCTATCAGAGGTTCAACAGTGCAAAACGCTGGTGCTTTGGTTTCTAAAGCAAGCAACAATATTGGTTCAGTAGAAGAACTTGGGAAAGTGCTTTTTAGTAATTTTCTAATTCCTTTTGAGATCTCGTCTGTATTGTTCTTATCTGCAATGATAGGTGCGGTGATGTTGGGAAAGAAAGATTTAAAAGACCACTAGAATTAAGATTTTAGAGATTAGACTTAGATATTAGAAAAAAATATAAAATGAACGATTTATTTACCAACTCATTAAGCGGATATATTCTTTTGTCATCGATTTTATTTACAATTGGGATATTGGGTATTCTTATTAGAAAAAATATCATCATCATTTTCATGTCGGTAGAACTGATGTTAAATGCGGTGAATTTACTGATGACTGCTTTTTCTGTACACCACAATAATTCAGACGGACAGGTATTTGTATTATTCATTATGGCTGTAGCCGCTGCTGAGATTACTATAGGACTGGCGATATTGGTGATGATCTATAGAAACACAGGCTCTGTAAGTCTCGATGCACTTAAAAAATTGAAATGGTAGTAAATAATTTTGAATTATGAACATTAAGTTTTGAATTAAAAATATTAATAACTCATAATTAAAACCTCATAACTTAAAACTCAAAAAATGTTAAACTTAGTATATCTTATTCCTCTATTGCCTTTAATTGGCTTTGCTATTATCGGTTTGGGAAATAAAAAATTACCCAAATTTTTAGTGGGATTGATCGGTTGTGGAACAATCTTTGGAGCTTTTCTAATTGTTGTAAGTCTCCTTATAGGAGTATTAAATGGCTCAATAGAATCAATTACCATCTCTCGTTTTGATTGGATAAATGCTGGTAGTTTGAATATACAAATGTCATTCCTTATCGATCCTCTTTCGGTAATGATGATGACAATTATCACAGGAGTTGGTTTTTTGATACATGTATACTCTGCTGGTTATATGAGCCATGACGAAGGATTTGCAAGGTATTTTGCTTACCTGAATCTCTTCGTTTTCTCCATGTTATTATTGGTAATGGGTTCGAATTACGTTGTGATGTTTGCTGGTTGGGAAGGCGTAGGTTTGTGTTCTTATTTACTTATTGGCTTCTGGTTTAAAAATACTAATTACAACAATGCGGCAAAGAAAGCCTTTATCATGAACCGTATAGGTGACCTTGGTTTTCTTCTAGGTATGATTTTAATTTTTGTCACCTTCAAAAGTTTAAATTACTCGGAGGTATTTTCACAAGCACCTCAAATTTTACAATCAAATTCAAAAACCGTAATTGCCATCACTCTGTTATTATTCGTAGGAGCAATGGGAAAAAGTGCTCAAATACCTCTATACACTTGGCTTCCTGATGCAATGGCAGGTCCTACCCCTGTTTCGGCTTTAATACACGCCGCTACAATGGTAACAGCAGGTATTTATATGATTGTACGTTCAAATGTGCTTTACAGCCTTGCTCCTTATACACTTGATATTGTTATGGTCATTGGTATTGCAACGGCTTTGTTTGCTGCTACCATTGGGCTTGTTCAAAACGATATCAAAAAAGTATTGGCTTACTCTACCGTAAGTCAGTTGGGGTATATGTTTTTCGCTTTAGGCCTTGGAGCTTATTCTACTGGGATGTTCCATGTTACTACACACGCATTCTTTAAAGCATTATTGTTCTTAGGAGCGGGTAGTGTTATCCACGCAATGAGCGGCGAACAAGACATTAGAAGCATGGGCGGACTCGCTAAAAAATTACCAATCACCTTTATTACCTTTTTGATAGGCACCATGGCTATTGCAGGAATTCCTCCATTTGCGGGGTTCTTTTCAAAAGACGAAATACTAGCACATGCTTTCGAGAAAAGCCCTATACTCTGGGGATTTGGCGTAGCAGGAGCTTTAATGACTACGTTTTATATGTTCCGTGTTTTATTTCTCACCTTCTTTGGTTCATTCAGAGGAACAGAAGATCAAAAGCATCATTTACATGAATCACCTTTGATTATGACAATACCTTTAATGATACTTGCACTACTATCTGTTATAGGTGGTTTCATCGGTATTCCTGAAGTATTGGGAGGCTCTAATAAACTAGCAACCTATTTATCACCGATAATAGTAAGTGTTGGAGAAAAAGAAGCACATGCCCTCTCCCACTCTACCGAATACTTACTGATGGGAATTTCAACTACTTTAGTAATCCTTGTTATCATTGCTGCCTATGTAATTTATGTCACCAAAAAAACGTTACCATTAGCCGAAGGCAAAGAAGCTGGATTACAAAAAACGCTTTACAACAAATACTATATAGATGAAATTTACGATGTAGTATTTGTAAAACCACTAAAAGCATTGTCAGACATCTTTGGCAGATTGATTGATAATACGATAATTGATGGCTTTGTAAATGGCATAGGAAAAGGTGTAGAAGCGGGAAGTAGAGTACTTCGTTACTCTCAGAGTGGAAGCATCAGCACTTATCTATTTGCTATGGTGATAGGCATCATAATAATACTGGTAGTAAATCTTATAAAATAATATTCGTTAGTGTTAAGCTGTTAAAGTTCAAAAAAAACTAGGTATAAACTTTAACAACTTAATACTCCAATACTTTAAAACAACCCATTAAAAATGAACTTAACAAGTACCTTAATTTTTCTTCCATTAGTAGCAGGACTAATCGCTTTTCTGTTTAACAACAAAGCGGTAAAATACTTGGCTTTTGCTGCTGCTATTGTAGAACTTGGCGTTGGACTTTCCGCTTACCATCTTTCTGTATTAACATCTGACGTTCAATTTAGCATGAACATTCCTTGGATAGAGACACTTGGAATTAATTTCTATATAGGAATGGACGGTATCAGTTTAGTACTCGTGTTACTTACAACTCTTTTAACGCCCTTGATTATCCTGTCTTCTTTTAACACCGAATACGATAAACCAAATGTGTTTTACGGATTGATTCTTATTATGCAATCTGCCTTAGTGGGTGTATTTGTGGCGAGAGACGCTTTCTTATTTTACATCTTCTGGGAACTTGCACTTATCCCTATTTATTTCATCTGTCTTCTTTGGGGTGGTGAAAATAAAGGAAAAGTTACCTTCAAATTTTTCCTTTACACATTAGTTGGTTCTCTGATAATGCTGTTAGGGATAATTTTCCTTTACCTTAAAACTGGGTCTTTTGCTTACGAAGATTTTTTATCTGTTACCTTAACGGGTGCTGAGCAAACATTTGTCTTCTGGACATTCTTCATGGCTTTCGCTATCAAAATGCCTATTTTCCCATTGCATACTTGGCAACCAAATACCTATACTATCGCTCCTACTCAAGGTACAATGCTACTTTCTGGGATCATGTTAAAAATGGGTATTTACGGAGTCATTCGTTGGATGTTGCCAATAGTACCAGCTGCTATGATTGAATGGGGACCTATAGTAATGACACTTTCCGTTATCGGTATTGTTTACGCCTCCGTAATTGCCATCATGCAAAAAGACTTCAAAAAGCTTATCGCATATTCTTCCATCGCACACGTTGGATTGATTTCTGCTGGTGTTTTTTCGAGAACGGAAGAAGGCTTACAAGGCAGCATGATTCAAATGATTTCTCACGGCTTTTGTGCAGTAGGTCTATTCTTTGTGATTGATCTTATTTATAACCGCACTAAGACCATGGAAATTGAAAAATTAGGTGGTATACGGAATCAGGCTCCGTTCCTTACGGTAATGTTTGTGATCATCATGCTTGGTTCGGTTGCGTTACCTCTTACGAGTGGTTTTGTTGGGGAATATTTATTGTTTATAGGTGTATTCATGAGGAGCGAATGGCTGGCAGCAATCGCTGGGCTTTCTATTATTCTAGGGGCCGTTTATATGCTCAACACATTCCAAAAGGTAATGCTAGGAGAACCTAAAGCAGAATTTAACGGATTCAAAGCATTAGCACTTTCAGAAAAAACTGTTTTGGTAATCATTTGTTTCTTCATTCTATACATAGGAGTTTACCCAAAAACATTCTTAGAATTGTCTGAGCCCTCTGTAAAGGCATTATTGGAGATTGCTTTAAAGAAAATTTAATACTTAACTAAACTGGATTTTGTAAGTGTAAACTGGGCTCAATTATATTTAGCTTAATCTACCAGTTTCTTGTACCGTATTCTTTTTGGTTCTGTATCACCCATTCTTTTCTTTCTATTTTCTTCGTAGTCAGAAAAATTTCCTTCGAACCAATATACTTGAGAATCGCCTTCGAATGCCAGAATGTGTGTCGCTACTCTGTCCAGGAACCATCGATCATGGGAAATGACTACTGCGCAACCACCGAAATTATCCAAAGCTTCTTCGAGCGAACGAAGTGTATTCACATCAAGATCATTGGTAGGCTCATCGAGCAAGAGAAGATTGGCGCCCATTTTAAGTGTCATTGCAAGATGTACACGGTTTCTTTCTCCTCCTGAAAGCACACCTACTTTCTTTTCCTGATCGCCACCTGCAAAATTGAATTTACTTACATACGCTCTTGAGTTTACTTGTTTTCCGCCAAGTAGCATCGTCTCTAAGCCTCCAGTAATCAATTCAAATACTGTTTTATCAGGATCAAGCGTATTGTGCTCTTGATCTAAGTATCCAATTTCTACCGTTTCGCCCACTTCAAAACTTCCATTGTCTGGCTTTAATTTTCCTGTAATCAAATTAAATAAAGTTGTCTTACCAGCACCATTGGGACCAATGATTCCTACAATTCCACCTTGCGGTAAAGAGAAATTTAGATTTTCATACAATAATTTATCGCCAAACCCTTTCGAAACATTTACCGCTTCAATCACTTTCGCTCCTAATCTATTTCCTGCAGGAATAAACAATTCCAATTTATCTTCTTTCTGCTTGGAATCTTCTCCCAACATTTTTTCATACGAACTCAAACGAGCTTTCGATTTCGCCTGACGGGCTTTCGGAGCCATACGCACCCATTCCAATTCGCGTTGCAAGGTCTTCTGGCGTTTCGATTCTGTTTTTTCCTCTTTTGCCAAACGGTTTTGTTTTTGTTCTAACCAAGAAGTATAATTTCCTTTCCATGGAATTCCTTCGCCTCTGTCAAGTTCCAAAATCCAACCCGCTACATTGTCCAGGAAATAACGATCGTGGGTAACGGCAATGACTGTTCCTTTGTATTGTTGTAAATGCAACTCTAACCAGTTTACCGACTCGGCATCCAAGTGGTTAGTAGGTTCATCCAATAATAAAATATCGGGTTCTTTAAGAAGCAATCGACACATAGCCACTCTTCTTTTTTCACCACCTGAAAGATTTCCAACGATTGCATCGGAAGGAGGACAACGCAGTGCGTCCATTGCTCTTTCTAATTTGCTATCCAACTCCCAAGCGTTGAAATGGTCTAATTTTTCCTGAACCTCTCCCTGACGTTCGATGAGTTTGGTCATCGCATCGTCACTCATCGGTTCTGCAAATTTCAAGTTGATGTCTTCAAATTCTTTTAATAAGTCTACCACCTCCTGTACCCCTTCTTCCACGATCTCCTTCACGGTCTTCATAGGATCTAATTGCGGCTCTTGTTCCAGCAAACCGACGCTATAACCACCTGTAAATGCTAAATCGCCTATAAACTCTTTGTCTACACCAGCTATAATTCTAAGCAAAGACGATTTACCAGATCCATTTAACCCTAATACACCTATTTTAGCACCGTAAAAGAAGGACAAATAGATATCTTTAAGAACTTGTTTCTTAGGAGGGTAAATCTTGCTTACCCCTGCCATTGAAAATATAATTGTTTCGTTACTCATCGTTATTTTTTTAAACAGGATGCAAATATGCTAAAAATCTAGTGAACAGAATAATAAAAGCCCCTGAAATGCTGTTTTACCTATTTCGGTCGATTTAGTTGTCCACAAATCAAAAAATTACCCTAAAATAATTTGTATACAGGAATAAAATTTTACTTTTGCGAAAATAATAAACTTTATACTATGTATTGGACACTTGAATTAGCATCCTTCTTGGAAGATGCACCTTGGCCTGCCACTAAAGAAGAATTAATTGACTTTGCGGTGCGTACAGGTGCACCAATGGAAGTAGTCGAAAACCTTCAGGAATTGGAGGATGATGGCCAGCCATACGAAAGTATAGAAGAGATTTGGCCCGATTATCCTACGAAAGACGATTTCTTCTTCAACGAAGACGAATATTAATGACCTACCTTAGTGATTATTAATGTCAGAAACCTTCAGATTAGCATCGCTCAGAAAGTTCTTATTGAGAATCTTTCGCTTGAGATAAAAGAACCTGCATTAATTGCCATAATAGGACATAACGGCTCTGGGAAAACCAGTTTATTTAAAACATTCTTAAATCTCCTTCCTTATCGGGGGGAGATTTTTTTGGCTTCTGCTCCTGCCCTTTTAAATCAAAAAAATACAATTCATTTTGATATTCAGGCCTGTGAACTAGCTGTAATGGGAAAGTTTCAGGATAAAAAGTTTTTTGAAAACTATACAAAAGCAAATTTTGAAGAAGTGGAAGCTGTATTTAAAAAGCTCGGTATTGCTCCTCTTAAACAAGCAAATGTACTTGAACTTTCTGGTGGCGAGTTGCAGCTCATTTGGCTTGCTCAACTGCTGCTGCAAAACAAAGAAATACTTCTTCTGGATGAACCCACTCAATACTTAGATGTAAAGAATAAAAAACTTGTTTTCAATCTTTTAAATACTCTTGTAAAAGAAGAAAAGAAAACGGTGCTTTGTGTTACGCACGATCTTCTGAATTTATATTCGATGGAAGGTTTTTTGCTAAACTTATCTTCAGAAAAACCTTGTTTAGAGATCCTTTCAAAAGAAGTAATAGATAGAAACTTGGAGGCGCTGGAAAGGGGATAATGAGGGCTCGATTTAGAACAAAAAAACCTCTGCAAACATTTTGTCTACAGAGGTTTATAACTAAGTAATTTTTAAATTACCTTTTTCTCATGAATACCTTCGTAATCATACCAGCATCTGTTGTACCTGCAGCCGTAGATTCGATTGAATAACCTTCTGCCACAAGCTTATTCAAAGCATTCAATATAATATCACCGTTGTCGTCATGATTTTCAGCTGTAAATGGTTTAAATGGAATCAACTCTCTTTTACTTCCGTAATGGATATGCACCCCATTGTCTTTGTAGGAAGGTATTTCATAGATCTCTACCAGAATATAATTATTTACTGCATCAGTAGAAGCTTTATCATTAGGACTAAAAGCCATCATAAAAACTGAAAGAACTGTAACGACTGCCAAGAAGGAATAGATAGCGTATTTTTTCATAGGTAATACTGTTTTAGATTTAGTTTGTTTATAAAAATTAACGAAAGTTATCGATATAGAGTAATTCTATCGATAATTTTATTTCAATAATACGAAAAGCAAATTAAATTGTTACATTTTTTTATTAGTTTTGATGTTAGACGCAGTTTGTAGTGTTCCAACAGTAAGACACTGGTTCGAAATAACTAATTTAAATCATTTTAAATATAATTTATAGGTGAACTTTCTCTATCCTTCCTTTTTATTTGGTCTTTTGGCGGTATCTATCCCCGTTATAATACATCTTTTCAATCTTCAAAAACCTAAAAAAGTCCTTTTCCCAAATGTCAAATTTTTAAAACAGGTACAGCAAAGCACTTCAAATAAACTGAAATTAAAACATCTCCTGATTTTACTGACCAGGATATGTTTTATTGTCCTTTTAGTACTCACCTTTGGGCAGCCTTTTTTGATCAACAACGATGCAGGAAATATGAAAGGGAAACCTTTTGTATCCGTCTATCTTGACAATTCATTCAGTATGCAAAATGAACTGGCGCAGGAAAAGGCGATTGATATAGGCTTAAAATCAATTCAACAACTTACAGAACTTTTTCCTGGTACTACTTCTTATGGTTTTCTGACGAATGATTTTGAAGGAAAAGATCAATACTTTAGAAATAAAGATAAAATCAACGAACGCATTTCAGAGATTAATTTTTCAACCAATTATCGTGATGCCTCCTCTATTTTAAAAAGGCAACACCAAAATTTATTTGGCCAAGGAGCCGAAAATAAACACATCGTATGGTTTTCTGATTTTCAAAAAAGCACAATGGGGGATTTGTCTACTCTAAAATTTGACTCGTCAATTCATTATCATTTTATACCTATTCAGAATAACGAAATTTCAAATTTATCCGTAGACTCCGTTTGGCTTTCAAATCCGATGGTGAAGGCTGGAGAGAACAATACGCTCATCGTTAATTTATTAAACAGCGGCAAAAAAGAAGTACGTGAACTTTCCCTGAAATTATACATAGACGATATTCAGGTAAGTTCCGCAGTAGTAGATATAAAACCTGAATCATTTCTTATAACTTCTTTCATATTTAACATTAGCGGCGAAGGACAAAAAAAAGCATCGATCCGTTTTGAAGATTACCCTGTAGTTTTTGACAACGAATATTTTCTTGTGCTTAATGTTTCTCCAAAAATAAATATTCTTCATTTATTTGACAATAAAGGAGCGAATATTACTGATGTATATTCCAACGAAAGTATTTTTGAAGCCACTAATAATGCATCTGGAGACTTCGATTACTCAAAAATTGCCACTACAAACTTGATCGTATTGGATGACATAAAAACCATCTCATCTGCTTTGTTGAAGCCTTTGAAAGAATTTGTAGAACAAGGAGGAAGTTTACTTGTTTTCCCAAATAAAGACCTAACTAAAAAAAGTTATGAAGATTTTGCTTTGCAGTTTCAACTTCAAAATCCTGAATTCGTAAAAGTTGATACCAGTCAGAAAGCTACCTACGAAATGTTACCGCCTGATTTTTCTAATCCTTTTTTCAATAATATCTTTGAGAAAAAAGACAGCCGTATGCTTATGCCTCACGCCTTCCCTACTGTTAAGTGGGGAAAAAGAGGCGAAGCTATTTTAAGATATAAAAACGGAGAACCTTTCTTGTCCTCAGTAAAGGCTGGCAAAGGAACAATCTATCTTGTTAGTGCACCTTTGGAAGAGGAACTAACCAATTTGCAGAGACATTCTATTTTTGTTCCGCTCCTATACAAAATTGCTTTTAACAGCATTGTTTCCTCTGAGCGTTTATCTTTCTCATTTCAGGAAAAAACCTTAGCTGTCGATTTGAACGAAGACAAAAAAGAGGCTAACACAATTTATAAACTCGAAGCAAAAGAGTTTAGCATAATTCCTTCTCAATGGACTTCTGGCAATAAATTAATTTTGGATTTACCTTCCGAACAAATGAGCGCAGGTTTTTACGAGTTGAAGCTTAATGGCAAAACTAAAAAAACAATTGCTCTAAATTACGGAAAAAAGGAATCCAGAATGGATTGTTATACTTTAGAAGAGTTGAAAAAACTAACTGAGAAAAACAAAAACATCAAACTCTACGACCTTGAAACAAGTAGCCAATTTGCAGATATTTTCCGTCAAAATAATATAGGTACACCCTTATGGAAATATTTTCTTATCGGCGCTTTGTTATTCCTGCTGATTGAAATATTATTAATACGTTTCTACAAATAATAAATTACAGAGATTAGACTCTGTATAATATTGAAAAATCTAATCTCTAAAGTCTAACATCTAACGTCTATTTTAATGAAATTACTAATTAAAAAAGCAACCATCATAGACCTAAATTCTCCGTTAAACGGTCAGGTAAAAAACATTTTGGTAGAAAATGGAAAAATAAGTTTTGTGGAGGAAAATACAATTGCCGACAAAACCATAGAAGGTAAAAAACTATGTGTATCTATCGGATGGTTTGACATGCGTGTCACCATGGGAGAACCGGGTTTAGAACATAAAGAAGATATTGAATCTGTATGCGCGGCAGCAGCGGCAGGTGGTTTTACAGCCATTGCTTCCATGCCAAATACAAAACCGCCTATACAAACTAAAGATGCTGTTTCCTACATACGTAGCCGTACAGTAAATACGTTAGTTACTATTTACCCAATCGCCTCTGTAACGCTTGGAAATAAAGGAGAGGAACTCACCGAAATGATCGACCTTCATACTGCTGGAGCCGTAGCATTTTCGGACGGAGACCGACCAGTTTGGCATACAGATGTGATGCTAAAAGCACTTCAATACACACAAACGTTTGAAGGACTTGTAATCAACCATGCAGAAGATAAATTACTAACGCATGGAGCGCAGATGAACGAAAGTTTGCTGAGCACAAAACTTGGGTTAAGAGGCTTTCCAAAATTAGCAGAAGAGCTCATGGTAGCAAGAGATCTACAAATACTTGAATACACTGGAGGAAGATTACATTTTGCACATATCTCCAGCCCAGCTTCCCTGGATCTGATAAGAACAGCTAAGAAAAAAGGATTAAATGTAACCTGTGACATCGCCGCCTATCAATTGGTTCTGGACGAAGAACTACTTGCTGATTTTAATACCAATTACAAAGTAAATCCACCTCTCAGAGCGAAGCAAGATATAGAAGCCTACTGGAAAGCGATTGCAGACGACACGATCGACGTGATCGTATCCGATCATATTCCGCACGATACGGAATGTAAAAATCTAGAATACGATTTAGCCGACTTCGGCATAATTGGATTGGAGACTATGTTTGCCGTATTGAATACCAATAACACAACTATTCCGCTTGATAAATTAGTTTCTAAATTCACCAAAGCACCTAGGACGATTCTTAAAATAGAAATTCCAACGCTGCAAGAAGGAAGAGAAGCGGAACTGACTATTTTCGACAGCGAAGAAGAATGGGTATACGAAGCAAAAAACATCAAGTCGAAATCTAAGAACTCTCCTTTTATTGGACAAATGCTGAAAGGGAAAGTGAAGGCTGTTGTGAAGGGTAATTTGATTTTTGAATTATAGGTTTTTAGTTCTGTGATATTCTAAATTTGTTGCCGTTGTTTGAGTCTTCACAAACAACAACCCTAATAAGTTACGCTGTGTTTTGCATTTTAACTGAAAGCAAGAAAAATAGAAAGACTCACTCCCTGCAGGGAACCTATAAATTATATTTATAGTATGTATTTACATATACTTATATATAAATACATACCTCAGGTGAAACACAAGTGAAGCGTTTTTATTGGTGCCAAATTTGTAATGTCGGAAAATGAATTGCTTTCAGCCCACTACACACGCTAAGCCACCCTTGACCGAACCTGCTTAAAATTTTAAAAGCATTCAAGAGTTGTAAGATGAGTTGAAACTTGATCTGGGATATTTGTAAGACGGAGTCAAAACTATTTCAGATAATCAACTATTAATATTTTTTCATTATACTCTAATCCGAAGCTACATTAATACTTGCACCCACCCCTTATAAGCCTTCTCTTCTGTATTAAGTAAATAATAATAAACACCTTCTTCTCCATGCCAATCATTTTTATATTCTGAACTTTCAAAAACTTTCTGACCCCAGCGATTATAAATTTCAAGGTAATGTTTGATAGGTAGATTAAAAATTTCAAACGTTTCGTTTCTCCCGTCATTGTTAGGTGTAATAAGATTCGGAATTTTTATTGGAGGTAGTAAAACAGCGTTACAGGAATCATATTTACAGGCAACTGAAACTACAATAGTATCTGTTGCAATTTTTGTATTAAAGTAACCTATCGCAATAAGTGTATCCGTTTTAGTCGTACAGAATTTCTGTTTTGAATAATCTAAATTAACAGACCAACTTGTATCTGTAACATTTAAGTTAGCTGATAATGTATCAAGAAACTGACTTTTAATCTTAATTTGGGAAGGTATACTGTCGGTCTTTCCCGAAATAGTTAGTCCACAATATTGTGAGCTATTATCCAATGGACTTGTAATAAAAATTTGAGGTTTCGTAGTTAGATCGTAAATCACTCCTAAATCATCAATCAATATATAAGGATCAATACTATTTAGATCATCACACGCAAGCATAAAATAATTCAAATTTTGGCTTGGAGTAAAAATTACATCATAACGTTTCCAGGTACTATTTTTAACAGTATCGGAACTCCATAACAATTCATCTTTAGCACATGTACTAACACCACCCCATATCTGAAGTTGTCCATATCCACCTGAAAAAATTTGAGTCTCATGATGGCAATCCATTTCTTATAAAAATAGGAACGAAACGTTTTTTTATTTTTCTAAAAAACCTATCCCCTGCATATTTTAAAAATTCTCCTGATATTACCAGAGTCCAATTACCATATAGCCCTCATTTCGGAAAAATATTTAAAGCAAATATACCTTTTATCATTCTTGGATATGACGTTGATAATGACATAGTAGTTTGTTGGAATCCAACAAAAGTTAAGGAACGATTAAATGCGAAAAGCAATGTTTCTCTTTATTCAAGAAATTCATTACAAGAGAAAATAAAGAAAAATGAATTTAAAATTGGATACCTATCTACTGGAGAAAAGATAATTCTATTTAAACGAGGAACATTGCCATTGTTTTTTGATAGACTACCAAATTTATTCAAAGATAATCAAATTGAAATTGACGATATTCAAAATGGTAATATTGTGAGTAAACCAAAAGAAGATTATGTAGTTGGCAAGTTATTAGAAATTACTGACAAACAACTTCTTTCTAAAATAAAGCCCTTATTAAAAAAAAACAGAGTTCTTGAAGTTGTAGAAATTTGCACAAAACATTATTCCCATAAATATAAAAGTATGAACTTTAAAGATTGGTTTAAATTAGTAAATGACCTATACCAAAAAAATAATACACAGGTATAGCATGTCAATTTATTTATCGACTCGTACTTTTTTAAAAAAAATCCTACTATTTCCAATCGATCTTTATCTAATACGAAAAGTGAAATAGCGTAATAGCGCAATTTAAAATTATCTAAAAAGCATCGTTTATATTTTTCCCACGTCTATGTCACGGTCTTTTTTTTAATATGAAATAGCCAAAGTCAAGTCTCATAATTATTCATAGTGTTTCTATCTATTTTATTATTTCAATTTTTTTGGTGTAAACCATGTCAGGCAACATTATTTTTAAAATATAAATTCCTGATAATAATTCTGATACATTAATTATTTCCAATCTTTCATTAATTTCAGAGGTTTTAACAACTTTCCCCTGAGTGTCTAATAATGTCAGATTAGCTTTATTATTTTCGTAAGGTAAAGAAATGAAAAGCGTTTCATTTGCTGGATTAGGATAAACCTGAACAGATTTTGTAATACGATCATCCAGATTAAGATCTTCATCTATTCCCATTCTATTAGATCCTGTTCCAAAGTAAATAATTTTATTATTCTCTACCCATGTATTCGTATTACATGTGCCAGCTCCTGCAACTAATTTTACTCTATATGTTGTATTATTAGTAAGGGTAATTCCATCTGAATAATTACCGTCATGATTAGGATCCTGAGCAAAAGCTTTCAAATCAAATATACCTAACGTCCTAAGATTATATATATCAGTTAAACTTAACCATTGTTGTGCTTCAGTTCCAACTAAGGTACCATTTAATCTCTTTTGTACTGAAACAAAATATTCTTCATCACATGAAACGCTTAGAGGTGCATATAAATTAACACTCATATTATTTGGATCTCCAAAATTATAAGAGGGTGCGTCAACATTATTTATTTGATAGGTATTATTGACATTTGTACAAGGTGTAATATAAATCATTTTTACAACTTCAAGCCATGGAGGATTTGCGGCAAGTTTTATCCGATAATATTTACCACATCCAAGATCATAATTATTTCTTCTACATAAATCTTTTATGTCATATCTTCCTATACCATAATAATAAATTTGATTTACAGCATCATAACCCATATAGGGCTTCCACTCAGAAATTTCTGGAGCGGATGGTATTGGAATTCCTCCAGCATCACATTGTAAAATAGATACGAAATAGGCATTAATGCAAAATTTACTTCCACTGCCATCCAACAATATATCCTCTCCGTTTCCTATATTAATTGCAGAGGGCATAGAATTACTTTGACCATTGATAGAAAAGGAAACATTATTTGAGCATGAGTTTATATGTATTATTTGTACTTTCTCTGTAAATGTAGGACCAGAGGCAAATTTTACCCTATAATAATTTCCATAATTAAGAGGAAAGTTATTTTGATTGCAGAAATTTTCAACATCAAAATAAGCAATATACTTTGCCTCACTAGCAGAAAGCCACTTTTGAATTTCTGTGCCAGTTGGATTTCCGTTTACATCACACCCCTGCACAGATATGAAGTAGGCATTGTTACATGAAATAGTAGTTGACGCATCTAATATTACTCTTGGCTTGCCTCCACTATATGCGATTGGAATCGCCTGTGGATATGTTGTCGTTTGTCCATTCAGCTTAAAATTTATAGTAGTTGTGCATGAATAATTCAAATAAATGTATTGATTTATTTCATGCCATGGGCTACCTGCAAGTTTAACTCTATAGTAATTACCTCCCTTTAAAATCAAACCATTTGCCGCCGCAAACGCGGTAATATTGTAGTTGCTAATATTCGCTAGATCTGCACTTGAAAGCCATGCCTGAGCTTCCTTCCCGTATAAATTCCCATATAAATCCGCAGTTTGCACGGAAAGGAAATAATAATTATTCGGCATATAGCTTTGTGCACCATTTAAAAATATAGGTAGTCCACTGGTAAAGGGTATCATTATGGGTGAAGTAGAATTATAACTTTGCTTGTTATTAATAGTAAAGATAGGGTCAGGTAAGCTATAGTCAGGTCTCTGATAAACTCTAACATAGTCAACTTCCATTGCATTGGGGAAAGTTTGTGGTAGATTTAATGTGTATGGCGTATATAAGTCATAACATCCTGAATTCACTTTTACACGCATTGCAGTACTAGGGATAATAACGCCATTGGCATTTGTTTGTACTCTAACTGGAACATTATTAATGTACCAGACTAACTTATTTGGTTCCCATTTCAAAGCATAAGTTACCCATGTGGCTCCGAATGTTTGTCCTGGCATTGAGTATACCCATTGCCCTATTGATTGAGGAGCACTATTTGGAGCCTGCCAATGATTGGTCATGACTAGTCCATCGTTAACACCAAATTCAAAAACATCCAATTCATTCCAAATACTTTTTGAGTTTTTTTCGCCAAAAAGCCAAAAGGCTGGCCAGCCTAACTGCGCATTTGGATTTTTAATACGGGCTTCAATATATCCGTATTTAATTGTTCTACCAGCAAGAGGTATAGTATCACCAGTACATGCATCAGAGTTAATCATAGCACTTGTATAATGTTTTAGTATGCTATTCCCAGGAGCAGTATAATCTTCTTTTTTTGTAATAAATGATATGCTTGTGGGATTTTGAACATAATTAGCATCACGATTATAATAAGGATCACTTGGATGAGCATTTCCCCAGCAATATCCGTCTCTCCAAATACTGCTCTTAGTACCGTTAAATTCGTCCTGAATAACAATGTTCCATCCAGTCTTGACTACTGGGTTAGTTATTGGGGATGCTGGCTGTAAATCTACATATAGATTTTGTTGAGCATACGAAACTTGAGTATACATTATGATGACTGTAATAAACAAGTATTTCAATAAAAGTTTTTTCATAGACGATAGATGGTTTGTGAGAATATAATTATAAAAGTCCTTTAATCTCAATTAAGAGTGTTAGTGCAAAAATTAGATCGTTTTTTTTATTAACTTATTCCAAAGTAAAAGAAAAACATAATAAAAATCGTTTGATAATCATCATATATTTCTGTGTTATTTTTAATGAGTTAATTCAAATGCCTGTTTATTCAAACTCTCTCTTAAACTTTGCTTGTTGTTCAATCAATGCTCAGTGAATAACCTTAGATCAAACCTATGCAATTGAGCAATAAGATCCTACAGATTGGTCGAATATTATAAATCTCCCCTAAACTAGAGTTTTCCTCCATTGTCTACAATAACTAAAATGTATAATAAACAATCAAAATTGTTATATTTGAACTTGTAAAATAATAATATTTCTCAACTGTGCTTTTCAATTCATTTGAATTTCTTATTTTTTTTCTGATAGTGCTCGTTGCGTATTATTCCATTTCGTACAAGTATAGATGGGTATTGATTTTAGTATCCAGTTGTATTTTTTATATGGCATACAAGCCTTCTTATATAGTGATATTATTTGCTGTCATACTCATTGACTACACAGCTGCAATCTTTATTGAAAAAAGTAATAAGCCTAAAATAAAAAAAATGCTTTTACTTATAAGCTTGCTTTCCAATATAGGAATCCTTGCTTATTTCAAATATTACAACTTTATTTTTGAAAATATTTCGCTTATTCTTTCTGAGTTTGGAAATCAAAGACCTTTTAGAATGATGGAATTGATATTGCCTGTAGGTCTTTCTTTTCATACTTTTCAATCCATAGCCTATACAATAGATGTAGCAAAAGGAAAACAAAAGGCAGAAAAACATTTAGGGTATTTTGCGGGTTATGTATTGTTCTTTCCTCAAATGGTAGCAGGTCCTATAGAAAAATATGCATCGCTTGGAACGCAACTAAGAAATAAAGTAGTCTATAATTACGAAAATTTCAGCAACGGTTTTCGTTTATTATTATATGGCTTGTTTGTAAAAATAGTCGTAGCCGATAGTATAGCCTGGATTCCTAATGCAATTTTTAATAATCCTGATGTATATTCTTTTTATGATACTTGGATTGGAGTGCTTGTATTCTCAATTCAAATTTATGCAGATTTTTTTGGCTACTCAACCATTGCTGTTGGCGCAGCGAGATGCATGGGCATAAACCTAATGGATAATTTTAACAATCCGTATTTTGCTTCTACCCTAATTGAATTTTGGAAACGTTGGCATATCTCTCTTACAAGTTGGTTTAGAGAATATGTGTACTTTTCTTTAGGAGGTAATAAAGTAACAAAATGGAGGTGGGTGATTAATATCTTGCTTGTTTTTGCACTAAGCGGAATATGGCACGGTGCTTCATGGAATTTTTTATGGTGGGGACTTGCACATGGAATATTGTATTTAGTGGAAAAGCCTTTGGATAAAGTACAATTCACAAAAAAAATAATTTTAGTACCTCTCATCCTATTGAATTTCGTAATTGTTTCATTGGTGTGGATTTTATTCCGCGCATCTGATATGAAGACCGCGAAAGTACTATTTTTAAGATTATTTAGTACCTCAGTCGGAACAGAGACGCTTAACATATCTTGGGAAATTCCAGTTATTCTACTACTGTTTTTATCGTTAGAAATAGCATTTTGCAAAAGTAGAATAGATAAATTTTTAACTACCCAAAATATTTTCGTACGTTGGGTTCTATATACTGTATTACTCTTCTTCTTATTTTTATGGAGTGATATAAATACAAAACCTTTTATCTATTTTAAATTTTAACAGCTACTAATATGAAATTGCTTTATAAATCTCTGTTAGGAATAGTAGTAATAGGAATAATCTTTTATTTTACTAATATGCTATATGCTCGCTGCGGTTGGGAAAAGGATATTCAGAAAATAGATGGATTGAAAATGTTAACGGACTTAAACGATGGAATGGATCGGGATGATATTTTTTACTTTGCTGAATCCTCTAATTCTACTTATTCCGAAAAGGATACCATAACAAAAAGTATTTCAGCAATGACAAACGATTGTTTTTCAAAACTGAAAATTTCTTCCATTGAGAGAGGAGCATTGCATGCTGGAGTATATAAAAAATTAATTTCAAACATCAGGAAGGATGCAAAAGTTAAAACAATTATAGTAACTATGAATTTACGTTCGTTTGGTAGTAATTGGATTAACTCTTCTGCTGAAAATAATTGTCAGGAATTGCAGATAGCCTATAGCGATTATCCCCCATTATTAAAAAAAATGATGTTTGTATTTAGGGCATATAGTTATAAAGAAGATTGGGAGAGGACAGAAGATTACATAAACGATATTACCTATACGAAAATAAAAGGCCCTTTACCATTACCTTTCAATACAGCAAGAGAATGGGATAACTATATCGCTAATAATTTATTTCGTGATTCAAATGGAATAGAAAACAGACCTAAAATAGAACTTGCTTGTCATAATGTGAAAATATTTGGTTTCAATATTGATACATTGACAAATCCCCGTATTAAAGATTTTGATGAAATCGTTGAACTGTGTAAAAAGAAGAAAATAAAACTATTCTTTAACTTGTTGGCTGAAAACACCGAATATGCGGATAGTTTGGTAGGAAAAGAACTTCTCATGGTGATGAGGGAAAATAAAACTATTTTAGTAAACTACTATTCCAGAAAAGGAGTTACAGTGATTGATAATTTTGAATTGGTAAAGGGTATAGATTATATTGACCAAAGCTGGACGACAGAACACTATAATCAAGCTGGACGAAAAGTCATTGCCCGAAATATGGCAAAGACTCTAAATCAAGAATTTCCTGAATATATATATAGCTGTATCGTTCCTTAAAAAGCTACAAGATACAAACAGTTTTTTGCTAAATAAAACATCGAATTCGGAAGAAAGTCCAAAACAAAACGATAACAACTATTACAAACCATTGAACTACTTCTTTCCTGCCAAGGATAGTTACATGATCTAATAATGGAAATGCTAATTGTTGTTTAGATTTTTCTAATAATTCTTTCATAGGACTATTATGTTACATCTATTCCAGATATATATGCCGGATTAGACTTGAATAAATTTTTATCCTTTTCATCAAAATTTATAAATTTACAAATTACATTCCCCTTCACTTCCTTACTCAACTTGTCTACCATTCCTAGCTTCAACGACTTTAATGTTCTATACAATGACGTTTCTGAATCAAGGCATATTATGGCAGAATTGACTTTATATTTGGCAAGTAAACTTTCAAATAAAATTTCCAAATAGTTTTCAAACCCTTTAGCATAATAAATACCTTCCAATGTGATAAAGCGATAATTTTTATTAAATAATCTATCTAGGTAAGGTATCTTAGAAAAAGTATTCAGAATCACTTTCCCTGATAAACCATGCAGTGAATGTATTGACCACAAATCAGGGTTTACCTGAACTCCTGCCACTATAGTACCAGATTGATCTTTTATCGTATAATATTCTCTACCATTAAATAAATTCTCAAAGGAAAACATATTGAAGGTTTTGTAAAAATCAATAAGCAGCGATTTTACTCTACTTTCCTCATCAGGAGAAACCGATACTACCGCTTTATTTTCTTTTGGAT
>JAYTHK010000188.1:0-4725 GCA_043732665.1 Cytophagales bacterium
AATAAGCGATTTTTCTTCGCCCAATGCCAACGCTTCTTTTACTCCAAAATAAATTAGCTCGGCTTCTCGGTCGCCAGAAATAATAGAAATTTCGATACCTGTGACCGACTTTATTTTTTCTGCCAGTGCCTTTCCATTTTGGGCATTGCGAAAGGCACTTGTGGCAGTAGCATAAATTTTCCTAGCACCTAACTCGTCGATTTTACGCTTGAACATTACCAAAGTATGAAGTGCACGCTCACATGCATCTTCCGAAATAATCCCTTGGTTAATGCCACCTTTGCCTATCCGCACAGGCGTTTTTTCTGCATATACTGACTGGATAATTTTACCATCGGTGTCGGCAATGAAAAGATGGAACGTATTCGTTCCAAGATCGATAATCGCAAGGCGTTCTGTCCTCATAGAGGTAAAAAGATACGCAACAGCAACTCGATTTTCGAGGTCACTTCTTGGCTTGGAACTTGACTATCGATAGTTGCTTTTTCAATTTTCATCACTTCTTATTTTTGACAATTCCACAAATAGCGCCTTTTCCTTTTCTGAAAGATGGGTTGGCAACTTTAAGAGGTATGAAATATAAAGATCTCCAAATTCATTCTCCTTTTTATACATGGGAAACCCCTTTCCTTTTAACTTCACCTTCGATCCACTTTGTGTTTCTGGCGCAACTTTCAATTTTACTTTTCCATCAAAACTGTCCACCAATAATTCTCCTCCTAAAATAGCCGTGTACAAATCCAGATCAACATTAACATATAAATTACTTCCTTCGCGTTTAAATATTGGATGATTGGCGATAGAAAATGTGATGTATAAATCACCGTTGGAGCCACCATTTCCGCCAGCAGAACCTTGCCCTGGTATTTTTATGATTTGACCATTTTCAACGCCTGCGGGAATTGTTATTCGTATGTTTTTACCATTAATAGTAAGTGTTTGCTGTTGCGAATGGTATACCTCTTTTAGCTCAAAATGCAATTCTGCATTAAGGTCTTGTCCTTTGAACTTAGCTCTTTTATTTCTACTCCCCTCCCCATACATCGAAGAAAAGAAGTCGGAGAAATCATCGGAGAATCCACCGTTAGAAGTTTGTTGCCGTTGTTTTGATTTTTTAATCTCATCGGAATGTTTCCAATCTTTCCCATACTCATCGTATTTCTTTCTTTTTTCTGGATCGCTTAAAACTTCGTTTGCTTCATTTATTTCCTGAAATTTCTTTTTGGCAGTATTGTCGTTTGGATTTAAGTCAGGGTGGTATTTTCTAGCCAATTTCCGATACGCTACTTTTATGTCTGCGTCACTAGCCGTTTTAGGTATTTCTAGTGTCTTGTAATAATCTATGAATTCCATTTAAAAGTATCCGTTATAAATTGAGTATGTATTTCGTAATAGTGCAAAGATACATTAAACAAATACGATTAATCAGGTTTAAAAAAATTTGCTTGAGAGACGCTACCAGCGGCGAAGCGATTTGTATGAATAATGTAACAAATTTAAAAAATGTTGTAATAGTACAAAAAAAGGGATTGTTATATTTGTGTTATTAATTTAATAATAGAACTCAATTTATGAATTCAGATGAAGTATCTCATGTTGTTTTAAAAGCCTTTGACAAGAATTGCTTATTTCCAATGACAACTAAAAACCTTCCTTCTTTATTCTATAAAAATTTAAAATCGAATCCATTGAATTCTAATTTTAAATAATATCTTTACCCTCCTAAAATTTCAATTACACTATTTAAATAAATAAACAATATGGCCTTTGAATTACCTGCGCTTCCTTATGCATACGATGCTTTGGAACCTAATTTCGACAAAACCACTATGGAAATACACCATGGCAAACACCACAACGCTTATGTAACGAATCTTAACACCGCTGTAAAAGGTACTGAGTGGGAAAGTAAATCGATTGAAGAAATCTTAAAAAATATTAGCAAACTAGCGCCTGCTGTCCGCAACAATGGTGGTGGACACTATAACCACTCTCTTTTCTGGACAGTGCTTGGTCCTAATAAAGGAGGACACCCTTCAGGAGACTTGAAGGCTGCGATTGAAAAAAAATGGGGTACTTTAGATAAATTTAAAGAAGAATTTGCCAGCGCAGGTGTTACTCGTTTTGGTTCAGGATGGGCTTGGCTTATTGTGGCAAATGGCGAAATAGAAATTTGTTCTACTCCAAATCAAGACAATCCTTTAATGGATATTGCCGACAAAAAAGGTACACCGATACTGGGATTAGATGTATGGGAACATGCGTATTATTTAAAATACCAAAATAGAAGACCTGATTATATCGCAGCTTTCTGGAACGTGGTAGATTGGGACGCTGTAGCAAAAAGATATGCTGCTGCAAAATAAAATTGATGAAGAATAGAATAGTCCAAGCCTCCAAAGAATTAATTGTAAGATTAAAGTTTTGGAGGTTTTTTAAAGCGCGTTTCTTACCACCTTTACCTTTTTTCTCTTGCCCGCCAACTTTCCGCATGTGGCAATTAGCTTATAACTCACGAAGCCAATCAAGGGTATGATTAAAATTGCTATCATTATCTTTCTGTTTTAAAGATTAATACTCAATAATCGTCCCAAGTAACCGAGTGTTACATTTTTATTGTTGATTTACAAATTACAAAATGTAATTTTACTGCACTAAAACAGTAATAATTTCGTTAACTTACATAGATGAAAACTATATTTAAAATTATATTTATACTCTTCGCAATGTCCCACACAGTAGTTTTTGGGCAGAGGAGTGCTGCGGAAATAGAAATGAAAGGCGGAAAAGCGCAACATGTTTTTTCGGCTTCTGACACGTACGGCAATATTGCCTATATCTTTCAAGAGTCAAAATCATTGCAGATCTCTATTTTAGATGCTAATTACGCTATCAAAAATGAATTTTTAATTAACAGGGCAGAAACAGAAAAAAAAAATGAAGTAATAGGAGCCACGTTAAGTGCACAAAATGTGGTGGTGTATTTATACGATGCAAAAGAAAGAAATTTAGCATCGCTTGTAGTAGACAGGTTTAATGGAAATCACAAATTCAATTCCAGTATAGGCTCGATCGATAAAGCAGAGTACATAATGAAATCTTTCGAGATGAACGGGGTATTTTACTCAGTCGTAATTCCTCAACATAAAAATGCTGTGCTCTTATTTTCTTCTGTCGAAGGGGCTGATTATAAAATAAGAAACTACGAAGTAAATTTCCCAACTTTTTACGCAAAGCTCTCGTCCAATAACGAAGAGCTGAATCAGCAAACAACAACGCCTGTTGGGATAGAGAAAATAAGCTACGATCTGGAAAATAATATAAAGTCGAGCTACCCTACAAAAAAGATGTATACTTATGACAATAAAATATACATGACTTTTGAAGAACCTTCACACACACATCTGGTTATCATTGACCCTAGCAGTATCAATGCAATCTATAGAAAGTTAAATTTCTCGCTAGACAAAGACAAAAGTGGAAACGAGAATATTCCCCGTCAAGGGAATTCATTTCTGTATAAAGGGAATTTATTTAGAGCTACTTTTAACAGCAGTCAACTAAACTTGATTGTTGTAAACCTCAATTCTATGGAGTTGCTGAAGAGTTATAACATATTTCCAGACCAAGAAATTTCTTTTATAAATGGTGTCATTAAAGAAGATGGAAACGACATTCAGGATAGGCTTATTAAGAATACACAACAGTATTTCAAAAAAATTCATAAGGGACAATTGGCCATAGCTGTAAACGATTTAAACGATGGACAGTACGAGATCGAGTTAGGTGCTTACGAAGAAGTTGTCACGTTTCGGAATTCGAGTATGGGTGGTTATCCTATGTCTTCAGGGATAAGCTTTGGCATGGGTGGTGGCATGGGCATGGGCATGGGAGGAATGGGGATAGGTATGGGTGGTATGGGAATGGGAATGGGAGGAATGGGAATGGGTTACGGCGGTATGGGCATGGGTGGTTATCCAGGTTATTATCCTTACGGTAGTAGCAGTGGTGGTAGCTCTACCAGTATTCGCGCTACATATTTTCAATCCTTACTAAGAACAGAAGATTTGTCTCATACAGAAGGCAATGTACCAAAAACTATTCGTTCAAAAGTAAACGATTACGAACAAGAGGTACTCAAAAATACAAACCCTGAATTATTCAACGTGATCCCTGCTTACAACGGTTTGATACTCGGCTACTACTTTAAAGGCCGATCGAAGTATATGCTAGTAGAGTTTAAACGCTAATTTATTTGATTGATATTTTTGTATAAACGGCTTTATGGTATTTCGCCAGCAATAGTATAAGGAATGTAATCTCTGTCCCGACCTAAAATAATTGCCACTCGCAAGACGTGAGCGGTGGTAAGAAAAACTCCAACAAGAGCTTTAATCATTGAAGAAGGGAGAAACACCCTATCTGACCTTTGGATAAAACGGTATTAATCCGCCCTATTTTCTTGTTTATAAAAACACAGTAAAATAACTCCTCCTTTTTTGAAACGTTTTTAGAAACTACCACCATACTAGTAGTTATAACATTTACAAACGATCTCTACTCATGCTTTTGAATTGCAAAGAGTTGTTATACCAATTAAATTTAAGTTTTAGTCCAAACTTGGCAGGATAAGATATACTCAAAACCACAAATACTTTTGATAGTATCTTTTGATAATGCATTAACTTGGTTGGTTATAAAACCACTAACGTTTTCAAGTACTTT
>JAYTHK010000189.1:0-34841 GCA_043732665.1 Cytophagales bacterium
TTAAACCACCCACTTACCGATAGCGGTCTAGCTAAATTTTTGGCAGATCACAAAAAAGCGAATGGATAGTTTTTGAGCTATTTGACTTTAGATATTAGACATTAGAAGCAATAGTTTTAATTTTCTAGAGAATATACATGACCTTCATTATTCCCTTATCTAACTTCGATAAAGGAATAATGAAGGTCATGTTGTTTAGTCCTATTCGCTTTAGGTCTAAAATCTATCACCTAACAAGTAATATCTAACAACTTTTTTCTATCTTTACCGCTACATGGGAGAAACTAAAAGTGTATTAAACATGTATATTATTAAGGTTAAAGGTAAAGCTAAAATTCCCGACTATATACAATTTCGCGATGAAAATTTTGTATTGGTTGCCTATTTCAGAGCAGATCGACCAGTGAAGCTTCTTAAAAAATATGGACTTGAAGGGAAAGAGGAAGCCCTCAATAAATTAATAATTGAAATCCCATTCGGGAAACTACAAAAGCTAGAATTGTAATATGGAATTTTCTACCGACCCTATTGTTTTATTAAAAAATACCAATTTATACCACGACGATGTTTTGGTATTACACGACTTGGATTTTACGATAAGGAAAGGTGAATTTGTTTATCTTATCGGTAAAACAGGAAGTGGTAAAAGTTCGTTATTGAAAACCTTATATGCAGATATGGCCAATCCTAAGGGAGAGGTATTGGTGGCTGGCTATAATATTGCCAAAATTAAGAAAAGTAAAATCCCATATTTAAGAAGAAAGATTGGAATAGTATTTCAGGATTTTCAATTACTCAACGACCGTAGTGTAGCGGAAAATATATTTTTTGTAATGAGAGCCAGCGGTTGGAAAGACCGTAGTAAAATGAAAACACGTTTGGCAGAAGTATTAATGCAAGTTGGACTTGGTTCGGTAGCTTCTAAATATCCCCACCAATTGTCAGGCGGAGAGCAACAGCGGATAGTTATAGCAAGAGCGCTTATCAACGAACCTCTTATATTGTTTGCCGACGAACCTACAGGAAATTTGGATCCGGAAGTGGGCGATAGTATTATGAAACTTTTTCTTGAAATAAACCGCAGCGGAACAGCCATTCTTATGGCTACCCATCAACATAGCTACATAGAAAAGTATCCAGCGCGAATTTTAAAAGTTGATAATGGAATGGTGTTGGATTCTGAAAAAGTACATTTTCAGATGAAGTCGGAAGTATATTGATTGAAATCCTGTGGAACACAAACATTTAAATATTGTAGCGTATGATGTGCCATCTCCTCCAGATTATGGTGGAGTAATAGATATCTACTACATGGTAAAAGCGCTTGCCGATTTAGGAGTAAGGATTAATCTCCATTGTTTCATGGATAGAAACAAAGCTTATTCAGAAGAATTATACGCAATTTGCGAAAATGTATATTATTATAAGCGTGAATCGGTTGTCTCTAATTTTTCTTCCATTCCTCATATAGTAAATTCTCGTCGGTCTGATAATCTGATTTTTAATTTACTGCAAAATGAATACCCCATTTTATTTGAGGGGATTCATAGTTGCTATTATTTGGATGCGCCAGAACTGGAGGAACGGAAGAAGTTGGTACGGATACAGGATGTAGAACATGAATATTACTATAACCTATATAAAATCTCTCGTCGCTTTATTCATAAACATTATTTGTATATGGAATCCGTGCGTTTGAAAAAGTACGAAAAAATATTCGCTCATGCAGATATATTGATTACGTTAAGCAATAAGGATAAAGAATATTATGAAAAATTATTTCCTGAGAAAGAAATAATCAATATTCCCCCTTTCTCAGGCTTCAACACTATAGATATAAAGGAGGGTATGGGAAGCTATGCTTTGTTCCATAGCAATCTTACAGAAACAGATAATAAAAAGGCGGCTATTTTTTTAATAAACGATATAATAAAAGATACAAAAGTACCTTTTATTGTAGCAGGAAAAAATCCTGATAGCGAATTGAAACATTTATGCAAAGACCGTAAAATAAAAATCCTTGCCAATCCGACAGACGAAAGATTGGATGAACTTATTCGTAATGCACAGGTCAATATTATGGTAAGTTTTATGCCTTGTGGTAGTAAGATAAAAATGTATCCAGCGCTTTATCATGGTAGACATTGTATCGTAAATACAAATATGGTAAAAGGCTCCTCTTTCGCAGAACTTTGTCATGTCTCAGATTCTGAAGATGTATTGCGTTATCAATTGTTACAGTTGATGCAAAAACCATTTACAGAAGAAGAAATTGAAAAACGAAGACAAGTATTAGACGGAATTTCTTCTGAGAAAAAAGCTAAAATATTGTATCAATTATTTTGATTTTTTAGATGAACAGCAAGTTCGAATAAGCGTAAAAAATCGAAAAGTGTAAGCCAATTCGTTTGGCCAGATTTTAATATTCTTTTTACGAAAGGTTGTATTGGGGCAAAACTCCAAATGAAAAATTTTACAAGATGATATTTTTTTAAATTCAAATAAAAATGATAAATCGAAATGCTACTCATATCGTAATTTTGATGAATTAGAGTGGAAAGGTTTTTTATTGCGGTAAGTTGTTTTTGAATGAAAATTTCGTTTCTCTCTAATCCAATATGTGCTACAGGATTAGAGATGTGAATAATTGGAATGGCGCTTTTTTTCAATTCTATACCAAACAATGTGTCTTCATGACCATATTCTGTTAGCGACGACAAAAATTTTATAGAGGAGAATATATCTTTTCGTATAAGAAAGTTGCCTGTTACAAAGGCAGAATATGGATTTATAGCTCGTTTATTTGCAGGGATAACTTCTCGGGAATTCCCGTAGTGAAAATGTAATTTAGTTTCTTCCGTAAACTGATTTTGTATATATGTTCTGCCTCCTACCACTACAGAGGCATTCGAATGAATGGTAGTTATGTATTTACTTATGAAATCTGTGGTTAAAATAGCTACATCGCAATCAAGAAATAAAAGATACTCATAGTTGGCCTGTTCTGCTAACCTATTACGTATAGCTGATCGCCCAATGTTTTGTGGAAGTTCAGCGTAAGTTACTTCCCCATAATTTGAAATAATTTTGTTTTCTTCTTTAAATAAAGAAGAAGCATCATCCAGACAAATTATTTCGAAAGGGATTTCATTTACCTTACATTGTTTGTATAACTCATGAATAAGAGTTGGAATAGAAGTATTGTAAATGGGAATGCAGATAGAAAGCATTTATAAAAGTAGTGTTTTTTGTGATAAGGTGTTAGAGTGTTGAGGTGTTAAAGCGTTAGGGTTGGAAAGTTGTCTCATTGCGAAGATTTTTTTGTTAATATTCGGATAAGTGGTTTTTTTTCCCTGATGTGTTTTTCTTGTCTTGGTAGTCCCTTTCTTAAGAAATTTATTGCTGCGGTTCGACTCGCTGCCTTGTTAACATACTATCCACAGCCTGTGTATTTCACTAGATACTTGTCTTTGCTTTATCAATATAAGGTCATATTTTTATAAATTTTATTTTATAATATATTGATTTAGAGCATTTTGAATTTTTCAACTTTAGCTCTAACATCTTAACTCCCCAACACTTTAACACTATTTAGTTCAAATTTATCCACATGTGGAGTAAAGTGGAGTAAAGTGGTTGTTTTTTCATTTTTCTTCTTTAAATTTGTAAGAGTTCAAAAAATAAAATAATGTCTTATTTCTCAAGTGAATATGAATGTAAGTTGGATGCAAAAGGCAGACTGATACTCCCTGCCCGTATGAAAACCAATCTACCTACCGATTCGGGAAATAACATTGTAATCACAAGAGGGTTTGAGACTTGTTTGGTAGTTTACCCAGAAGTAGAGTGGAGGAAAGTCTTTTCGAAAGTGTCTGGGTTAAATGAGTTCAACGAAGAGTATAGGAATTTCCAAAGAAATTTCTTTCGTGGAAATACCGAAGCAGAATTAGATGCCAACGGAAGATTCGTACTTCCAAAATCAATGACCAAATACGCTCAAATCGAAACGGAAGTAATTGTAGTAGGGATGGGAAATAGAATAGAAATTTGGAATCCGGCATTATACGATCAATTCCTGATCAAAGACCAAAAAGAGTTTTCGAAACTCGCCGAAAAATACTTGGGAGATAAAATAGAAGAATGAAATAAGATATTAGCGGTTAGACATTAGAAAATATTCTAATATAAAGTCTAACCTCTAATATTTAAAATCTTGAAATATGTACCACAGACCCGTAATGTTAAAAGAGTGTATCGAAGGGTTGGAAATAAAACCTGACGGAGTCTATGTCGATGTTACGTTTGGCGGCGGTGGTCACACAAAAGAAATTTTGAAATATATAAAAGGAGGGAAGGTATTTTCATTTGACCAAGACGACGATGCCAAACCTAACGCCGAATTAATTAACGATAGTTCTTTCACATTAATAGAAGCAAACTTTCGCTATCTAAAACGTTACCTCAAACTCAACGGCATTACTCAAATCGATGGCTTACTCGCTGATTTGGGAATATCTTCTCATCAAATAGATTCAGCAGAGCGTGGTTTTTCTACTCGTTTTGATGCAGAGTTGGATATGAGGATGGATAGAAGTTTAGTGAAAACTGCCAAAGATATTATTGGTACTTATCCAGAAAAAGATTTGCATAGAATATTTGGAATGTATGGAGAAGTAACGAATGCACGTACACTAGCAGCAGCTATTATAAAAGGGCGTGCGAATAATAAAATAAACACGGTTGAAGAACTGAAAAGGGAAATAAAACATTTAGCTCCTAGAGGAAAAGAAAATAAGTATTATGCACAAGTATTTCAGGCGCTCAGAATAGATGTAAACGATGAGCTAAAAGCCTTAGAAGAAATGCTGGTGCAATCTGCAGAAGTGCTTAAGCCTGGGGGTAGGCTGGTAGTAATGTCTTACCACTCTTTAGAAGATAGATTGGTGAAAAATTTTGTTGGGAAGGGCTTGTTTCATGGAGAACCAGAGAAAGATGTTTACGGAAATTATACCAAACCTTTTGAAGCGCTAAATAGAAAACCAATAGAAGCAAGCGCTGAAGAAGTGGAAGAAAATAAAAGAGCAAGAAGCGCAAAGTTAAGAATAGCAATAAAGATATAATTGCTAATTAACCATTAAATAAAAATGGCAGAAAATACATATAGGAAAAGAGAGGAAGAAGAGAGAAAAACAAAAGGAAAAACTGAACCGATCAGAACAGTTTTTCAGATGTTAGAGTCGACTCTTGGCCTCAACAATGTATTGACAAAAGGATTGCCTGTCCAGCAGATGCCTAAAATATTTTTTATCATGGGATTGCTTATTTTCTATATCGCTAACACACATTACGCAGATAAAATAGTTAGGGATACAGCAAAAACTAAATCAGAAGTAGAAGATTTAAGAGCAGATTATACTACCCTTAAAGCGGACCTTATGTTTAAAAGCAAACAGTCAGAAGTAGCCAAACGAGTAGCAGTATTAGGCTTAGAAGAAAGCTTAACGCCTCCGTATAAGATTGAAGTCGAAAAAGAAGAATGATGTGAATGTTGAGTTACGAATTTTAAATTTTGAATTACAAAATATAACTAATAACTAATAAATTGAATATTAAAAGAGACATAGTGCTTCGTTCTCGCATTGCTTTTGTGGCAATACTGATATTCTCTGTGGCTATTGTTTACAAAATAGCAAAAATACAAATTTTTGAAAATAACAAATGGAAAACACTCGCAGATCAAAAAGTGTTTGAATACAAAGTAGTAAAAGCTACCCGTGGTAATATCTATTCAGACAATGGTAGTCTGCTAGCAACATCTCTTCCTTTTTACCGCTTGTCTATTGACCCTACTACAGCAAATGATAAAATTTTCAGACAAGGAATAGATTCTTTGTCGCTTCTTTTGGCACGTTATTTTAAGGATAAATCACCAAAAGAATATTATAGAAAAATAAATGATGCTCGTCGTGATCACAGAGAATATTTGATATTGAACCATACGATGGTTAATTATCAAGCTAAAAAAATGATGATGGATTGGCCTATTATCAGAGAAGGAAAATATAAGGGCGGTGTTATTTTTGAAAAAATAGAAAAACGTTTTAAGCCTTTTTCTTTTCTGGCTAAGCGTACTATAGGGTTTATAAACGATAACAATTCTGGAGCAGGGCTTGAATACAGTTATAATAATTATCTCGCCGGACAAAATGGAGAAGCTCTTTTTCAAAAAATGGCAGGAGGCAATTGGAAGCCTGTTCATAATAAAAACGAAATAGCGCCAGAACAAGGTGTAGATATTCAAACTACGATTGATATCAACATTCAGGATGTGGCAGAAGCTTCGCTTTTCAAACACCTTAACATGCACGACGCTGAATATGGCTGTGTAGTATTGATGGAAGTAGCAACAGGAGAAATTAAAGCTATAGCTAATCTTGGAAAAATTAGCGAAGGTGAATATGAAGAAAATTATAACTACGCAATCCAAGGGCTTACAGACCCTGGTTCTACTTTTAAACTGGCTTCAATGGTTGCATTGTTTGAAGACAATCCTAAAATAAAACTTTCAGATACGATTGACTGTGGAAGCGGTCGTTACACTTTCTTTGATCGAGTGATGACAGACTCTAAGGAGAGTGGTTACGGTAGGCTTTCTGTACAACAAGTTTTTGAAAAATCTTCGAACATTGGAGTATCAAAATTGATTTACAAACAATTTGGAACAAACCCACAGCGCTATGTAGATTATATAAGAGGTATGGGATTAGCTGATCCACTTGGCCTCCAGCTGAACGGAGAGGCGAAACCTTATATAAAAAGCCCATCATCAAAAAGCTGGAGTGGTGTTACACTTCCCTGGATGTCGATTGGATACGAGTTGAAATTTGCTCCAATTCATACACTTACTTTTTACAATGCTATAGCCAATAATGGAATAATGGTTAAACCGATTATCGTGAAAGAGGTTAAAGTTGCAGATAGAGTTGTGGAATCTTATGCAACCAGTGTAATCAAAGAGCGTGTCTGTTCAGACGAGACGCTAGATAAAGTACGTCTGATGTTAGAAGGTGTTGTGGAGCATGGCACTGCTAAAAATATAAATAATGCTATTTATAAAATAGCAGGGAAAACAGGAACTGCTAGAAAGATCAAAGATGGTGTTTATGTAAAAACATACTATACTTCATTTGTTGGTTATTTTCCAGCAGACAAACCTAAATATAGTTGCATCGTAGTAATAGATAGTCCGAATGGATTTCAACAATATGGTTCAGATGTTGCAGCACCCGTTTTTAAAGAGATTGCAGATAAATTATATGCAGTAGATTTAGAATTACATCCACCAACTGAGCCGAAAATTGCTTCTAATGAAGTCACGTTTCCACTTATTAAATCAGGAAATTTTAGCGATCTAAATTTTCTTTGCAATGAGTTTGGAATATCTAATCATACACAAACTGGGGAAGAAGATGAATGGGTTTTCGCCACTACTTCTAATAATGCAGTGATGTGGAATAATAGAAAAGTAAAAGAAGATTTAGTGCCTGATGTAAATGGAATGATGTTGAAAGATGCTTTATTTCTTCTAGAGAACAGTGGATTGAAAGTAAGAATACAAGGCAGCGGTCGCGTACAAAGCCAGTCGCAGACTCCTGGCTCAAAAGCAGTAAAAGGTAGTTATATAAATATTTCTCTCGAATGATCAGAATAGTAAAAGATATATTATATAAAGTTTCTCTGAATTCGGTTTCAGGAAGTACCGATGTCGAAGTGAACGGTATTTTCTTTGATTCCAGATTGGTGGGAGAGGGTAGTCTTTTCTTAGCTACTGTTGGCACACAGTCGGATGGTCATCAATTTATTGACAAGGCAATTGAAAAGGGTGCATCTACAATTGTATGTGAAGTAATGCCAGAAAAATTAAAACAAGGTGTTACGTACGTGCAAGTAGTAAATAGTAATACTGCAATGGGAATTATGGCCGCAAATTATTACGGTAATCCATCGCTAAAATTAAAGCTGATTGGCGTGACTGGTACCAACGGCAAAACGACAACAGTGACACTACTTCATAAATTATTTATGAAAATGGGCTACAACACAGGGATGCTTTCTACTGTTGAAAATAAAATTAACGAAGAGGTAATTCCTTCTACACATACTACTCCTGATGCCGTTTCGCTAAATCATTTTCTGAATAAAATGGTAGAGTCAGGATGTACGCACTGTTTCATGGAAGTTAGTTCTCATGCTATCATACAACAAAGAATAGCGGGACTAAATTTTAAAGGAGCTGTGTTTACGAATATCACACACGACCATTTAGATTATCATAAAACCTTTGACGAATACATTAAAGCAAAAAAAGGATTTTTTGACATGCTCGGTTCAGATGCTTTTGCCTTGGTAAATGCAGATGACAAAAGAGGAATGGTGATGATGCAAAATACAAAAGCGAAAAAGAATACTTTTGCTTTAAAAACAATGGCCGACTTCAAAGCAAAAATAATTTCAGATTCTTTTACTGGATTGGAAATGGAAGTTGAAGGCAAACAAGTTTGGTTTAAACTTATCGGAAGTTTTAATGCATATAATTTAATGGGTGTATACGCTACAGCAGTTTTGCTAGGGGAAGACAAGGATGAAACACTTACACAGCTTTCAAGTTTAGATTCAGCAAGAGGAAGGTTTGAAAGAATTGTTTCCAAAACAGGAATCACTGCTATTATTGATTATGCGCATACTCCTGATGCTGTAGAAAATGTATTACAAACGATCAACGATTCGAAACAAGGCAAAGAACAAATCATTACAGTGATTGGTTGTGGAGGAAATCGTGATGCTGCAAAACGCCCACTGATGGCAGAAATAGCAACGAATCTAAGTAATCGTGTAATCTTTACTTCTGATAATCCAAGAGACGAAGAACCTCAGCTGATCATCGAACAAATGGAGAAAGGGGTTTCTATAACGAATAAGAAAAAGACAATTTCTATTGTGGATAGAAAAGAAGCAATTAAGACTGCTTGCATGTTTGCGAAAGAAGGAGATATTATTTTAATAGCTGGCAAAGGACATGAAGATTACCAGGAAATAAAAGGAGTGAAACATCACTTTGACGATAAAGAAATAGTAAAAGAGTTATTCGAAATATTAGGAAAATAATTTTCTAAACAAATGCAAAATGATTAATTACAGAATTGTAGACAAGACATTTCAATTTTCACTTCTGGTAATGGAACTATATGTTTTATTACTGAAAGAAGGGGAGCTTGAATTAGCTGAAAAGTTATTAAAAAATAGTCTGGTGATTCGTGAAAATGTAGAAGAATCTTTTTCCTCTATAACGATGCAAGACAGAGTAGGAAAAATGTCTGAGGCACTGCATAATGCAGCACAAGTAAGATTCTGGTTAAAATTAATTCAGATGAAAAATATAGTTCATAATTGTTGCGATGAAACCGTAGAAAGTATTAATGAAATTATTAATATTTTAAACTACCTGAGTATACAGAATAATGATTATAAACTTAATCTGCAATATCAGTTAAACTAATGCTATACTATCTATTCAAATATCTGAAACAAGAGTTTCACTTAACTGGAGCTGGGATGTTCCATTACATATCATTTCGAGCAGTATTAGCGGCACTTTTATCGCTTACCATCTCTATGATTTTTGGAGGAAAGTTGATTAGTCTTTTGCGTAAATTGCAAATCGGAGAAAGTATTCGTGATTTGGGATTGGAAGGTCAATTGCAGAAAAAAGGTACTCCTACTATGGGAGGTTTGATTATAATAGGAGCCATTCTTATTCCAACGTTACTTTTTGCAGAGTTGAATAATGTATATATTATTCTGCTTATCGTTACTACTGTTTGGATGGGGATAGTAGGTTTTTCCGACGATTATATAAAAGTATTTAAGAAAAATAAAGAAGGACTGAAAGGTACTTTTAAAATTATTGGCCAAGTAGGTCTCGGATTGATTGTCGGACTAACGTTGTATTATCATGACAATGTATTGGTAAGAGAATATTTAGTTGATCCAAACAATGCAGATCTAATTACTAACCTGATTTTGTTTAAAGATTCAAAATCCTTATCTACTACAATTCCTTTCTTGAAAAATAACGAACTGGATTACGCTTCTGTATTTTCTTTTTTAGGAGAGAAAGGCTATGTGATCGGTTATACCTTAGTAGCCATTTTTATCATTACCGCTGTTTCTAATGGTGCTAATATTACGGATGGCATAGATGGTCTTGCAGCTGGAACTTCTGCTATCATTGGTATTACACTAGCCATTTTGGCTTATGTATCTGGTAATAAAATTTTCGCTGAATATTTGAATATTATGTACATCCCTCATTCTGGTGAGATCGTAATATTTTGTGCCGCATTCTTCGGAGCATGTATTGGATTTCTTTGGTATAATTCATTTCCAGCACAAGTGTTCATGGGCGATACTGGAAGTTTGACATTAGGTGGAATTATTGCCGTATTAGCTTTGATAATCAGGAAAGAGCTATTAATTCCTGTTTTGTGTGGAATATTTCTAATTGAAAATTTATCGGTAATGATGCAAGTAGCTTATTTTAAATATCAGAAAAAGAAAAGAGGAATCGAGTATGCACGTGAACATCGGCTTTTCAAAATGTCGCCACTTCATCATCATTACCAAAAGAGTGGCCATCATGAAGCAAAGATCGTATCACGTTTCTGGATTGTAGGAATCATGCTAGCAATATTGACACTGGCGACTTTGAAAATGAGGTAGAGTAAGAGAAGAAAGTAAAAAGTAAGAAGAAAAGAAATGTCTTTAAATAATTACATAGTGATTCTTGGAGCTGCCGAAAGTGGTGTGGGAGCAGCTTTATTGGCTAAGGCGAAAGGCTTTGATGTGTTTGTTTCTGATTCAGGAAAGATAGGAGAGTTGTTTAAGAAAAAGTTAGAAGACAATAAAATTCTTTACGAAGAAGGTCAGCATACTGAAGAAAAAATATTTAATACAAAAGAAATTGTCAAAAGCCCTGGTATACCAGATAAATCTGAACTAATTAAGAAAGCAAAAAGAAATAAAATAAAAATAATTTCAGAAATAGAATTTGCGGGTCGATATACGAAAGGTAAAAAAGTCTGTATCACTGGAACAAATGGAAAAACTACAACAACATTGCTTACTTATCACCTCTTAAAAAAGGGCGGATTAAATGTAGGACTGGCTGGAAATATTGGGAATTCATTTGCCGAGTTGGTAATTGAAGATAAATTTGATGTATACGTTTTAGAGCTTAGTAGTTTTCAGTTAGACGGGATGAAAGAGTTTAAAGCCGACATAGCAGTGCTGACGAATATTACACCTGATCATTTAGACCGTTATGATTACAAAGTAGAAAATTATGCAAAGTCAAAATTTCGTGTGATACAAAACATGGATGCTAATGGAACCTTTATATACGGAGAAGACAGCGAGTTGTTATTTGATGAATTGTTTGATATTGAAACGAGTGCACAAGAATTACCTTTTTCTATTGAAGAGGAAGAAGGAGTAGCGGCTTGGGGCGATGAACAAAGATTTCTTTTAGATCCAAAATTTGACATTTCGAAAGAAGGCCATGATGCGGAAGATGTGATGGAAATTGACAATACAAAATCTGCGTTAAGCGGTAAACATAATCTTTACAATTCGATGGCAGCGGCTTTGGTCGCAGCTAGAATGGGCGTAAGTAGAGAAAAAATTCAGGAAGGGTTGGCTGATTTTGTAAACGCCGCACACCGTATGGAATTTGTAGCAGAGATTAATGGCGTAAAATTTATCAACGATAGTAAAGCAACTAATGTTGATTCTGCTTTTTATGCGCTTGATGCAATAAAAAAACCGATCGTTTGGATCGCAGGTGGTGTGGATAAAGGAAATGACTACAGTGCATTGAATGATGTGGTGAAAGGAAAAGTGAAAACATTGGTTTGTTTAGGAAAGGAAAATGCAAAATTATTTAAAGCGTTTAAAAATATAATTCCAGAAATAATAGAAACGCAAGAGATCGAAGCATGCGCTAAGATTTGTTTGGAAAGAGCTGTTAAAGGAGATGTTGTTTTGCTTTCACCTTGCTGTGCAAGTTTTGATCTGTTTAAAAATTACGAAGACAGAGGAGATAAATTTAAAGAAGCAGTTAAAAGTTTAAAGTTTAAAATTATTATTGACTCTGAACTTTAAACCCTATACTTTAAACTAAAATAATATGAACGAAAAAATAAAAATATGGACCGATAAAAATCTCAAAGGTGACCCGATCATCTGGGCGATTATTATTGCATTTTCCTTGTTTAGTATTTTGGTAGTGTATAGTGCTATTGGTTCTTTGGCCTATAAAAAAACAGGTGGTGATACCGAACATTTTTTGATTAAACATTCAATTCTTGTATTCTTTAGTATTGCTTTAACTTGGCTTTCACATAAAGTTAATTACAAACTTTATTGGGGAATCAGCAAGATCGCTTTGTGGTTATCTCCATTTCTTTTGATATATGGATATTTCTTTGGAAGCAAAATAAATGAAACGAGTCGTACGTTTATGATTCCAATTATTAATCAAAGTTTCCAACCTTCAGATTTTGCCAAGCTCGCTTTAATTATAGCATTGGCAAGGATGCTGACCAAGCGTCAATCTGAAATTGAAAAAGCTCTTACGTTAGAATCAGTAGAGCAAATTATGAATAAGTCGTTATGGCCTGCTATTTTGTGGTGCTCTGGTATTTGTGGACTTATCGCTCTTACCAATTTTTCTACTGCAGTGATGTTGTTTATGACATGTCTTTTATTGATGTATATAGGTCGTGTACCATTGAAACAGCTTGGATTATTATGTTTAATAGGCGGTGTAGCTGGGTTGTCTGGACTTGCTATTGGAGATCGTTTGGGTACTGTAATCAGTAGAATAAATAAATTTATTTTTGCCACTGAAATTCCTTTTCAGGCAGAACAAGGATTTATTGCCATTTGGCGAGGGGGTTTTTTTGGGATGGGTCCAGGTAATGGTATTCAGAAAGATTTCCTACCACATCCTTATTCAGATTTTATTTATGCTACGATTTTGGAGGAATGGGGTATGCTGTTTGGAGTGATTGTTATCCTTTTATATTTAGCGCTTCTTTACAGAGGAATGAAAACAATCGTAAATAGTGAACGTGCATTTGGAGGATTACTTTCAGCAGGATTATGTTTTAGTATTGTTATACAAGCTATGATAAATATGGGTGTGTCTGTTGGATTGGGGCCTATTACTGGACAACCATTGCCGATGATGAGTATGGGAGGAACGTCTTTACTGTTTACAGGAATTTCATTAGGAATAATATTAAGCGTGAGCAGAGGAGATATAGTAGAAGATGATATAGAAGAGGTAAAAGAAGAACAAATAGAAGATTACCAAGAGGATGATGACGGAGCAGAATAAAACGTATCGAATAATCATCAGTGGTGGTGGTACGGGAGGGCATATCTTTCCTGCGATTGCTATTGCGAACGCTATAAAAGAAATTCATCCGAATGTTGAAATTCTATTTGTAGGAGCAGAAGGAAAAATGGAAATGGAAAAAGTACCACAAGCAGGTTATAAGATTATTGGCCTTCCTGTAGCTGGTTTCCAAAGAAAACTTACTCTAAAGAATTTTCTTTTTCCTTTTAAACTATTGAGTAGTTTGTTGAAAGCTAGAAATATTGTAAAAGAGTTTAAGCCAGACGTGGCAGTAGGAGTGGGTGGCTATGCGAGTGGACCTCTATTATATGCTGCTGCTGTAAAAGGTGTACCTACTTTAATACAAGAACAGAATTCCTACGCAGGAGTTACTAATAAAATATTATCCAAAAAAGCAAAAATTATTTGCGTTGCCTATCAAGGTATGGAACGATTTTTTCCGAAGGATAAAATCGTTTACACGGGCAATCCTGTGCGTAAGGATATTTTGGAATACAAATCTAAGAAACAAAAAGGACTTCAGTTTTTTGAGTTAAAAGAAGACGTTAGTGCCATATTTATTATGGGTGGTAGTCTTGGTGCAAGAACGATTAATAAAAGTGTGATTGCTAATCTTGATATGTTAGTAGAAGCAGGAGTTCAAGTGATTTGGCAAACAGGAAAATTTTATTATGAGGAATGTTTAGACGCTGTATCAAAAATAAATTCTGATAAAATAAAGGTATTGGAATTTATCAAAGATATTAATTTAGCTTATGCAGTGGCAGATGTAGTTATTTCCAGAGCAGGAGCTTTGTCTATTTCAGAATTATGCTTGGTACAAAAACCTGTTATATTAGTTCCATCGCCAAACGTAGCCGAAGACCATCAAACGAAAAATGCGATGGCATTAGTAGAGGTGGATGCGGCGCAATTGATAAAAGACGACCAAGCCGAAAGAGTATTGGTGCCAGCGGTTTTAAAATTATTACAAAATAAAAACAAACAAGAAATATACAGTGCGAATATATCGAAGCTAGGGAAACCTAATGCTGCGAAAGAAATCGCAGTTGAAGTGCTTAAGTTGATTATTGAGAAGTAAAAGGTAAGAAGTAAAATATAATTTTTAAACATTAACATTATAATATATTAAAAGCTTAAAACTAAAAAAGTGAACCTAAGTAACTACAAAAATATCTATTTCCTTGGTATCGGGGGCATCGGGATGAGTGCTCTCGCGAGGTGGTTTCGTGCCCAAGATTTTGTTGTGGGAGGTTATGATAAAACGTCTACAGAACTTACTGA
This sequence comes from Cytophagales bacterium, assembly GCA_043732665.1. Lineage (GTDB taxonomy): Bacteria > Bacteroidota > Bacteroidia > Cytophagales > Cytophagaceae > JANYCO01. The sequence goes on from JAYTHK010000189.1 coordinate 14,765, forward strand.
GCGCTTGAGAGAAGAAGGGATGGATATTCATTACGATAATCAAGTAGGTCGTATTCCTACTGCGTTTTATAAAAAGGAAGAAACATTGGTAGTGCTTACTCCTGCAATTCCGAAAGATAATATAGAGTGGAAGTATTTTCAGGATAACGGATATGCTATCCTGAAACGCTCGCAAGTATTGGGATTACTTACCAAAGGTATGTTTACCATAGCAGTAGCAGGTACGCATGGGAAAACGACTACTTCTTCTATGGCAGCGCATGTATTGAAATTCTGTGGAATAAAAGTAAATGCGTTTCTTGGTGGAATTACAGTGAATTACGAATCAAACCTTTTGATCGGAGAAAAGAATGGAGTAGTGGTAGTGGAAGCAGACGAGTTTGATCGATCTTTTTTAACGCTGCATCCAAACATAGCAGTTATCACCTCTACCGATGCCGATCATTTGGATATTTATGGAGAAGCAGATGAACTGAAGAGAACCTTTTCTCTATTTGCTTCGCAGATAAAAGAAGGAGGTAAGCTTTTTTTAAGAGAAGGGCTAGACGTGGGGCAACCCAAGGGCGTGGAAGTTATAAATTATGCTTATGATGGAGCGACCATAAAAGCTGAAAATTTAAGAGTTGAAAATGGAAATTTTGTATTTGATTACGTTTCTAAAACGCATAAAATAGAAAATATAGCGATGCAAATTCCTGGTTTTCATAATACAGAAAATGCCTTGGCAGCGATAGCCATAGCTTTTGAAATGGGTATAGAGCCGTCGAAAGTAAAAGCAGGTATTGAAAGTTTCAAAGGAGTGAAGCGAAGGTTTGAAACTGTTTTAAAATCTGATAAAGTCGTTTATATAGATGACTATGCACATCATCCTACAGAAATTTCTGCCTTTCTGAAATCAGTGAAAAAACTTTACGAAGGAAAAAAAATTACCTGTATTTTCCAACCTCATTTGTACAGCCGCACGAGAGATTTCTTAGATGGCTTTGCAGAAAGTCTTTCTTTGTCGGATAGATTAATTTTGATAGATATTTATCCTGCTAGAGAACTTCCAATAGAAGGAGTGACTTCAAAAGTAGTTTTTGATAAAGTGACAATTAAGGATAAGGTATTATGCACTAAAGAAGAATTGATGTCTATTTTGGAAAAAGAGGAACCAGAAATATTGGTTACGGTAGGGGCGGGAGACATTGATGTATTTGTGAAACCGATAAAAGAAATGCTTATAAGGCGATTCAATCTGTAGTAATAAAGAACGAAAAAATGTTCAAAAAACTAAAAATAAAGAAAGGAATTATTTACTCATGTTTAGGAGGTATACTTCTTGTCCTTCTTGGCTTTGTAGCGAATAAGCAAGGAGAAAAAAGAGTGAAAAATGTGGTCATTACGATTGACCATTCTGGTAATAATTATTTTGTGGAAGAAAGTAATGTAATGGACTTGATGACACTTAATGGGACTGATCCGATTGTGGATAAAAAATATAGATATTTAGACCTTAAAGAGGTGGAGATGAGGATCAAATTTTTTAAATTTGTATCTGATGCTCAAGTGTCAAAAGATCACAAAGGAAACTTAAACGTTTTAGTGAAACAAAAAAGACCTATCGCCAGAGTTATATATCCCAATGGCGTCCATGCTTACATTGGGAGCGATGGAACAACTCTCTCTACTGCTGAAAATTTCACTTCAAGAGTTATTATTGTTGACGGCGATTTCGCTCAAAAGCTGATGGCTGAAGATTTTCTCTATTCGAAAGAAGGAGAAGGGTATTTTAATTTATTGAAAATTGTAGACGAAGATAAATTCTGGAAAGCACAGCTGGCTCAAATTAGCATTGATCGCTCTGGAGAAGTTACTTTATATCCGCAGGTTGGAAGACAAACAATTTACCTTGGAAAACCAAAAGAGCTGGATATGAAATTTAGAAATCTTGGATTGTTTTACAAAAAAATAGTCCCTGTTAAAGGCTGGAATACTTATCAAACGGTAAACCTCAAATATAAGAATCAACTTATTTGTGAATAATATTATGGAGAAAGATAATAATAGTAATAAGCTTGTTGTAGGTCTGGATATCGGAACTACAAAAATTTGTGCGATCATCGGTCGTATGAATGAGCATAATAAATTGGAAATATTAGGAATTGGGAAATCTACCTCTGAAGGAGTAATCCGAGGGATGGTGATGAATATTAATTCCACGGTAGATGCAATTACCAAAGCGGTAAAAGAAGCTGAATTGCAGGCTGGTGTTGATGTGAAAGTTGTGAATGTGGGGATAGCAGGACAGCATATTAAGAGTTCCATGCACCGTGGAAGCATTATGCGTACAAGCAATGAGGATGAAATTTCTCCTGCCGACGTAGATCGTCTGACAAACGATATGTACAAAACGGTGATGCCTTACGGAAGTGAAATTATTCACGTGATGCCCCAATTGTATACGGTCGATTATCAAGAAGGAATTAAAGATCCAGTTGGTATGTCTGGCATGCGTCTTGAAGCGGACTTTCACGTAATTACTGCGCAAGCCAATGCGATTAATAATATTAATAAATGTATTCTGAAAGCAGGCCTTGAGATAGATAAACTTATTCTTGAACCTATTGCCTCAAGTCATTCGGTTTTGAGTGAAGAAGAAAAAGAAGCGGGAGTTGTATTGGTTGATATTGGAGGAGGTACGACAGACGTTGCTATTTTCCATGATAATATTATTCGTCACACTGCTGTAATTCCTTTTGGAGGAAACGTGGTGACAAATGATATTCAACAAGGATGCAGCGTGATGTTGAGAGATGCAGAATTGCTGAAAATAAAATTTGGAAAAGCGCTTGCAAACGAGGCAAATGAAAACGAATCGGTTTCTATTAATGGTCTTCGTAATAGACCTCCTAAAGAAATTGCTATTAAAAGTCTTGCACATATCATTCAGGCAAGAATGGAGGAAATTATTGAAATGGTATTTATTGAAATTGTAAATTCTGGTTATGACGGCAAGCTCGCTGGTGGGATTGTTGTGACTGGTGGTGGTGCACAACTTCAAAATATTAAACAATTATTTGAATTGAATACGGGGATGGATGTTCGGATAGGTTATCCAAATGAACACTTAGGAAAAGGCAAAGTCGAAATCGTGAAAAGCCCAATGTTTGCAACGGGAGTAGGCTTAGTTCTTTCTGGATTTACGTCTATAGACGACCGGGATAATAAGTATTCTGAGCTGATTAGAATAAAAGAAACAAAGAGTGAAAAAAAAATAGAGTCTTCTAAAAAGACATCCAAAACATTTGATTTAAGATTGAATAATTTTCAGGATAAATTAAAAGGTTTTTTGGCTGGAGATATAGACGACAGCATAGAATATTAATTTTACTAAACCATTTGCATTATGACAAATAGTATTTATAAATTCGATATAGAAGACTCTCACAAGTCTATTATTAAAGTGATAGGCGTGGGTGGTGGCGGAAGCAATGCCGTAAACTATATGTTTCGTCAAGGAATCCGAGATGTAGAATTTATAGTTTGTAACACAGACTCACAACACTTGAAGGTTTGCGAGGTGCCTAATAAAATTCAAATCGGAATCAACCTCACAAAAGGTCTTGGTGCAGGCGCCAGACCAGAAAAAGGTCGTGAGGCGGCTTTGGAAAATAAAGAAGACATACGTGCTCTGCTAAGCGATAGTACAAAAATGGTTTTTATTACGGCAGGAATGGGCGGTGGTACTGGAACGGGTGCTGCTCCAGTTGTAGCGAAGATTGCACGTGAACTAGATATTCTTACAATTGGTATTGTAACGCTTCCTTTTAGATGGGAAGGAAATGGAAAGAAAGGACAAGCTTCGAATGGTATTGCTGAGATGAAGGAATGTTGCGATACAGTTATTGTTATTAACAACGATAAGCTTCAGGAACTTTATGGTAAACTTCAAATCAAAGAAAGTTTTGATAAAGCAAACGATGTATTGCTTACAGCAGCAAAAAGTATTGCGGAAGTAATCACGGTACAGAGTGAAATCAACGTCGATTTTGCAGATGTGGAACGTGTGATGAAAAATTCTGGTGCTGCGGTAATGGGCTCTTCTGTTGCGAGTGGCGAAGGAAGAGCATTGAAAGCAATCGAACAAGCATTGTACTCGCCCTTAATTGACGGAGGTAATGTATTTGGAGCAAAAAATATCTTACTCTCTATTGCTTACGGTGACGAGGCTAATTTTACAATGGATGAATTGAGCGAAATTACGGATTACATTACTGAAAAAGTAGGAAATGAAGCTGATGTAATTCCTGGTATTGGTGGAGATAATACGCTGGGAGATTCTATTCGTGTAACGATCATTGCTACAGGTTTTGAAGTAGGACAGATAGGAAATATAGAGTCTAAAAAAGTAATCGATTTGGAGTCTAGCAAACAAATAAAAATGTTTGACTTGCAATCTCCTTTAGTTAAGAAAAATGAAACGATCTACTCTTTTGAAAAACCTGAAAAAGCAGAAGAGGCTAAAGAAGAAAATAAAATTGTTCATGAGCTGAAAGAAGATATTCCTACTGCTCAGATTGATTTATTTGTTTCTAAAAATGAATCGAATGGTACACCTGTAGAAAAAAGAGAATATTTATTTGAAATTAAAAAGGAAAATCCTACAGAGATCAAACCTATCGTTGTTTCGGAAGAAAATAAGCAAAAACTTGCGGAGAAGGTAGAGGAGAGAAATAAGAGAATTAGCAGCTTGACAAGCAGCCAAAATTTGGATCCTGAAGAATTTAAATTAAGATTGGATGTTCCTGCTTATATGAGGAAGAAAATAGACTTGCCAGAATTACCACATTCGTCGGAGAGAAATATTTCTCGTTTCTCATTAAATGAAGACAATGAAATTCTTGGTAATAATAAATTTCTTCACGACAACGTAGACTAAAATAGATAACAGCAAATAAAAAAATAGGGAAACAGAATTGGTATTTTGTTTCCCTATTTTTTATTTGAAATAATGAACGGTTAAAGGTGTACATTCAAAATATCTAAGATTCTATTCAGGTCTTCAACAGACATAAAAGGAATTTTTATTTCCCCTTTGTTGCCGTCTTCGCCTTTCACAGCTACTTTAGTGCCAAAATGAGACGATAATTTTGATTGTAATTGCTGAAGTTCGGTGTTGATATTTTTAGTAGAAATAGCTTTAACAGGTGTTTCTTTTTTCTCTTTTCCTTTACTAAGTTCTCTTACTAATTCCTCTACTTTACGAACGGAAAGGTCTTCTTTTTCTATTTTTTTAAAAATGGAAAGTTGGTCTTCTGTGTTTTCTATATTAATGAGAGCTCTGGCGTGTCCCATAGAAATGTCATCGTCGCGAAGAGCAGCTTGAATATCTGGTGGAAGTTTTAGGAGACGTAGATAGTTATTTACAGTAGTTCTGTTTTTGCCTACTTTTTCTCCGAGTTGTTCTTGCTTTAAACTGAACTCTGTAATAAGGCGTTGGTAGCTCAATGCGACTTCCATTGCATTAAGATCTTCTCGTTGAATGTTTTCAATAAGGCCCATTTCCAACATCTGCTCGTCATTGGCAGTGCGCACATAAGCGGGTACTACTTTCAGATTCGCAAGTTTGGAAGCTTGCCATCTTCTTTCTCCTGATATTAATTGAAATTTCCCTTCTGATAATTTTCTAACAGTAATAGGCTGAATTATGCCGTGTTCTTTTATAGAATCCGCTAACTCTTTTAAAGCATCTGTATCAAAATGTGTTCTGGGTTGAAAAGGATTTGCTTCAATGTTTTCAATAAGAATTTCATTGATGTTACTTATTTCTGTAACGATTTTAGTTTCAGTTTTAACTTTTTCAGAATCTTTTAAAAGGGCATTCAATCCCCTTCCTAATACAGGCCTTTTTGCGGTCATTGTCATTTGGTAAAGTTTTTAATTAATAAGTTGGTCTATTTCGTATCGTCTGTTTTTTCGCCTTCGTTCTTCTGAAGGCCTCTTCAAGCGCTTACGGTAATTTTATTTCGCTCAAGTATTTCATTGGCGAGGTTTAGGTAACTAATGGCTCCTTTGCTGTCGGCATCGTGTGCTATAACCGGCAGACCGAAACTAGGAGATTCACTTAGTTTAATATTTCTTGGAATAATAGTTTCAAAAGCCAGGTCTTGGAAATGTGTACGAACTTCTTCTACTACCATATTGCAAAGCCGAACACGTTGATCGTACATGGTAAGCAAAACGCCTTCAATTTCTAATTTCTCATTCAAACCACTTTGCACGATTCTAATTGTATTCATCAATTGAGCTATTCCTTCTAATGCGAAATATTCACATTGTACTGGAACTAAAACAGAATCACTTGCGGTAAGTGCATTTATCGTAATAAGCCCCAAAGAAGGGTTACAGTCAATAATAATAAAATCGTATTTATCTTTTACAGAAGCCAAAGAGTCGCGCATACGCATTTCTCTGTTTTCAATATTTATCAATTCTATTTCGGCCCCAACTAAATCTACGTGAGCGGGAAGAAGATCAAGATAGTTAATAGTAGTGGTAATAATAAGACCAGCGGAATCCATACCGTCTACCATACATTCATAAATACTATTCTCGATTGTTTTCGGATCATAACCTAATCCTGATGTAGAATTGGCCTGAGGATCACCGTCTACCAGCAGCGTTTTAAATTCGAGTGCAGCAAGACTGGCAGCAAGGTTGATGGCGGTAGTAGTTTTACCTACTCCTCCTTTTTGATTGGCAATAGAAATGATTTTACCCATATTAATTTCTTACTTTTTATTCTTAATGATATAAGTGAAGGAATTTCGTACCTCTTTCCTTTTTAAGGAACACTAAATTAATAGATAGGTATGGATAAAATCGATTCGTGGAACGTTTGTTTTAAACATGTTATTAGAATCGCTGTGGATAAAAAAATATTTATCAGTTGTTGATTGTTAGTTGTTGGTTTTCAGATACAAAATTTAATATTTTTAGATTGAAATTTATTTTTTAAGATTAGGATAATCGTTTGAACATTTTTATTTACAAAATGTTCCACGGCATTATTCAAAATTTGGATGTTAGATATTCTTTAAAATCACCAAACTGTTTCGTTAAAAAAATACTAACATAAAGCTTTGTTAAGCCATCTGACCGTATAGTTCAATGAGTATGGTATAATAGAATAGCCGCCAGATTGTTTATTGAATAAACTGTCTGGCGGCTAGCTTCTAATATAACAATGCAGTTGTTATATTAGAAAATTCTAAAATCTTATAATCTTTTAGATCCTAGTCTATTTTTTATTCTTCTTAATCTCTTCCTGTGCTTTCATGGCATCGTTCAACCGTTGCATGAAAGGTGATTTTTTTACATTACCAGTCTGGTAGTTTTTTCTATTTTCATCGAGTTTGGCTCTCAGCGAATCTTCGTCTACAAATCTCTTGATAATTAATTGCTGACCAATGGTGACAATATTAGAAACAAAGTAATAGAAACTTAACCCAGCAGGAAAGGAGTTTAACACAAACATGAAAACGACTGGCATTGCATACGAAACTATTTTCATGGGTCCTTGCACGGCAGTGCTCATTTGATTGTTAAACCATGTATAAACCAACGTAGAAATAGTCATTAAAAAGGTGAAAAGGCTGATATGATTATCCAATGCATTCCAACCAAATATATTTAGATTTTCTTTCCAGGTAATCACAGCATCATAAGTAGACAAATCATGAGACCAAAGGAACGATTGTTGTCTTAACTCTATTGCATTTGGAAAGAATGAAAACATAGCAAATAAAATTGGCATTTGAAGTACCACAGGAATACAGCCAGCCATAGGATTAATGCCTACTTTTTGATACAGTTGCATTTGCTCGGCCTGTACCTTCTGTTGATCGTTCCCAAATTTCGCTTTTATTTCGTCCAACTCAGGTTTCATCACCTTCATTTTCGCCATAGAAATATAAGACTTGTAGGAAAGAGGAAATAAAACTGTTTTCAGTAAAAGCACTAAAATAAGAATAATGATGCCATAACTTCCTATTACACTTTCCAGCAGATGGAATACTGGCAATACCACAAATCTATTTATCCATTTTATAACAGGCCAACCTAAATTAACATTGTCTTCAAAACCTTCTGTTACCGTTTTACAGACATCGTATTCGTTTGGACCAAAGAAATACATATAATTTCCTTTGTCAGAATTGATATCGTTGAACGGTAATAAAACAGATACTTCTAATTCTTTTATATCAATAGAGTCGTCTCCTACTACTTTTGACGATACTACTGCTCCAGAGAAAGCAGTTTTAGAAATGAAAGCAGAGTTGAAAAATTTCTGTTTCATGTTTACCCAAAGCACTGCGGAGTCTAATTTTTCGGACTCTTCTTTTCTGGAAGCTTCCGTGAGGTTATCAAATCCGTCTTCTCTTGTATAATAATTTACAGTAGAGCGGTCACGACTTTGATTGATGTCGTACTCTATTTTTTGTAATTTATTTTTCCAGGTAAATACTGCAGGAGTATTTTTTAACATACCAGCTAATCCTACAAACTTAAGATTATAATCCATTTGAAACCCGTCGGCTCTAAGTACAAATAATTGTTCTACGTATTTCCCTTCTCCTATTGGTAATCTAAACACCGCAGACTGTTTATCTCCTGTTTTGTTTACTTCTCCTGTAAAATAAAGTTCGTTTAAATCTATCGCTCTATTGTCTGCGGTAGAAACTACCAACGATAGTTGACTGCTAGCTTCATTGGCTAGGTACAAAGGTTTTTTATCGTAAGTGAAATGATTTTTAAGTAATACTTTTTTTACATTTCCACCTTTTGAAGAAAGTGTTACCTGAATATTTTTATTTTCAAGTACAAACTCTTTTTCTTCACCTGAGCCACCTGCAGCAAAAATGCCATATTTTTCAGAATTCTCTTTGTTTAAGATAGAATCCGAAAGCGTAACTGGTTTAATGGTGTCTTTTGAAACAATTGATTGTTCTGTTACTTTAGAATTGTCTATTACAGTAGTATTTTCTGGTTTTGGTTCGGGACCAAAAAATTGAATATACACTATAAAAAGTACTGCAATAAGGCTAAACCCGATAATCTGATTTCTCTCCATTTTGATTTATATCTACTTTGTTTTTATAAATTATTTATTAAGCGAATTGTCCATGGCAGCCTTTACAAATTTCACAAAGATTGGGTGTGGATTTAAGGCTGTACTTTTTAACTCAGGGTGAAATTGCACTCCGATAAAAAATGGATGATCTTTTAACTCTACAATCTCAACTAAATTTCCATCTGGATTGATACCTGAGGCAATCATTCCAGCTTTGGTGTACCTATCTAAATACTTATTGTTAAATTCAAATCTATGGCGATGTCTTTCGTTGATTTTACTTTTACCATAAATGGCATAAGCCTTTGTGCCTTTTGTAATTTCGCAAGGATAAGCACCTAATCTCATCGTACCACCTTTTTGTGTTACTTTTTTCTGTGCCTCCATCATATCGATGACTGGATTTGCAGTTTGAGGATCGATTTCGGCAGAAGTAGCGTCTTTTATTCCCACTACATTTCTGCCATATTCTATTACGGCACATTGCATACCCAAACAAATTCCAAAGAATGGAATTTTATTTTCACGGGCGTATTTCACGGCGATTATTTTACCATCCAATCCTCTGGATCCAAAGCCCGGTGCTACGAGTATGCCATCGGGAGAGCCAAGGCTTGCGGCAAGGTTTTCTTCCGTAAGGTGTTCAGATTGCACCCATTTTAGTCGTACTTTACATTCATTTTCAACACCTGCATGTACGAAAGATTCTGCAATGGATTTATAAGCATCTGGCAATTCTACATATTTACCTACCACCGTAATTTTCACTTCACGTGTTGGTGTTTTTAATTTTCCTAAAAACACTTTCCACGATTCAAGATCTGGCTCGTTTTTATGAGCCATTTTAAGTTTGGCCAACACTCGCTCGTCGAGCTTTTCTTTTTTCATTAGCAAAGGCACGTCGTAAATGGATTCTGCATCAATCGACTCGATTACAGAATTTACATTTACATTGCAAAACAATGCTATTTTCTTTCTTAGCTCACTATTTACAGGGTACTCCGAACGACAAACCAGAATGTCAGGCTGGATGCCAGCTTCGGAAAGCATCTTAACGGAGTGTTGTGTTGGTTTAGTTTTCAATTCTCCTGCCGCCTTCAAAAAGGGAAGTAACGTAAGGTGAATTACAAGTGTATCATTCGGAGGCATTTCCCATCTAAATTGTCTTACCGCTTCTAGAAAAGGAAAAGATTCGATATCGCCTACAGTACCCCCGATTTCTGTAAGAATAATATCGTACTCATCATTTTGAGCAAGCAATTGGAAATTCTTTTTTATTTCATCGGTAATATGTGGTACAACTTGAACTGTTTTGCCAAGAAAAGCACCTTGTCTTTCTTTGGTAATCACGTTATTGTAAATTCTACCCGTAGTAATATTGTTTTTTTGCGAAGTTGAGATGTCAAGAAACCGTTCGTAATGTCCGAGATCAAGGTCTGTTTCGGCTCCGTCGTCGGTTACGTAACATTCGCCATGTTCATAAGGATTTAAAGTACCTGGGTCGATATTCAAATAAGGGTCGAATTTCTGAATAGTCACCCTGTACCCTCTCGCTTGCAATAGCTTAGCTAAAGAAGCTGCTACAATTCCCTTTCCTAATGACGACGAAACGCCACCTGTTACGAAAATATATTTTACCGAAGACATAATTATTGTATATGAAAAAGGAGTGTGAGATTGGATTTTTTCACACTTCACTTATGGGATACAAACCTACACGAATTCATGTTAAAACACAAAGAAAAAAAAGATATTGGCTTTACCCACAACAGCCTGTTGATAACTAGGGTTTCGAAATTATTCATTAACGAAGTTAAATTACTGCAAATGAGGGAAATTGATAATAACTCTTATGTCCTTTGTGAAACCTTAGCGCAACTTGCGTTAAAAATTCAGTTGAACTATTTAAACGCACAGGAAGCTAAGGTTTCACAAAGGGCGCAAAAAAAACTAATATTGCTTAATAAAAACTAGATACTACTTCAATTTTGGAAAAAGAAATACAACATACGGGAGAATTGTTAAAAGCGGGTAAAATAATTCTTTACCCTACCGATACAATATGGGGAATTGGCTGTGACGCTACAAATTCTTATGCCGTAAAAAGAATCTATGAAATAAAGAAAAGGCAGGATAGTAAGTCTCTTATTATATTGCTTGACGACATCAATAAATTAAATCATTACGTGGTAAAAGTGCCTGATATTGCTTGGGATATTGTGGAGTATTCGGAACTTCCACTTACCGTTATTTATCCGAAAGGGAAAAATGTAGCACCAGAACTTATGGGGGAAGACGGCACTATTGCTATTCGTGTTACTAAAAATGATTTTTGCAAAAAGGTAATTTACAAATTAGGAAAACCACTCGTTTCTACTTCCGCTAATATCAGCAATGAAGCGTTTAATGGAAATTTCTCTGATATAAGCGAAGAGATAAAAAAGAACGTGGATTATATTGTAAACTATCGGCAAGAAGAAAATACAAAAGCCACGCCTTCTCGTATCATACAGTTGGGATTGGATGGGGATTTTAAGTTTATACGGAAGTGAAATATGAAGTACTATGTTGTGTTATTAATTTTGAATTATGAGTTAGGCTTATGATATCTAGTTTTAAATTTCATTTTTTTTCATATATTTACTTTAGCAAATCATTTTTTAAACTTATGGCGACTACAGAAATAGAAGAAATTCGAGAAATATTAAAAGAGGTTGCTCTGTCCCAAAAAATTTCTCAAAAAGCATCGAGTGCTGATTTTCAAGAAATCAGAGAACGATTTAAAGAAACTGACAAACAAATTAAAGAAACCAGTCGCAAAATATCAGACTTGAGTGATAAATTTGGCTATTTTACAGAAGGTACGACACTCCCTACGATGGAGAAAATCCTGTATGAAAAATTTCAACTGGATACCATAATGCCTCGGTTTACAAAAAAACTTCATAATGGCGATTTTTTAGAATATGATGTTTTTGGATACCGCAATAGCCCCGTAAACAACGCCGTAATAGTAGAAATAAAAAGCAAACTACGTCGTGACGATATTGTGGAAATGGTAAAAGAATTAAATGCCTTTAGCCAAATTTTCCCCGAACATGCTAATAAGCATTTGTATGGAATAATCGTAGCAGTTGATGTCCCGAATCAAGATTTAATTAACCAAGTAGAACAAGCAGGGTTCTACTTTGCCCAAATCTGTGATGATATTTTCAGCATGAATGAAAATGAAATGTCTAAGGATTTTAATGCATCCTAATTTTCACACTACTACAAATGAATTTTTCTAATCATCTGACGTCTGACAAAGTTTTCGAGCTTCTTTCTAATAGTGCGGAACAATTGAATTTGGAAACATATTTAGTTGGCGGTTATGTACGTGACCTTATTTTAAAAAGACCTTGCAAAGATATTGATTTAGTTTGTGTGGGTAGCGGCATCGAATTGGCGTTACAGGTTGCAAAAGCGATAGGACCAGAAGTGCATGTTACGATATTTAAAAACTTTGGAACGGCGATGTTGCGCTACAACGATATGGAAGTCGAATTTGTAGGCGCACGCAAAGAATCTTACAACAGAGATTCCCGAAAACCAATTGTAGAAAATGGCACCCTTCAAGACGATCAAAACCGTCGCGATTTTACAATCAATGCGCTAGCGATAAGCTTGAATAGAAATAATTATGGTGATTTAATCGACCCTTTTGGTGGTATTGAAGATCTGAAAAAGAAACTACTTCGCACGCCCCTTGATCCTGACATCACTTTCTCCGACGATCCTCTGCGTATGATGCGTGCGATTCGTTTTGCTACACAATTAAATTTTGATATTGTTCCTGATACTTTCGACGCGATTTCTAAAAATAAAGAACGATTAGCCATCGTTTCTATGGAAAGAATTTCTATAGAGCTAAATAAAATAATTTTAACACCTAAACCTTCTTACGGCTTTAAACTCCTTTACCAGGCGGAGCTTTTACAACTAATTTTTCCTGAGCTTTGTGCCTTACAAGGCGTCGAAACTATTGAGAATAAATCACATAAAGATAATTTCTACCACACGCTCCAAGTGCTGGACAATGTATGCAAAGATTCGAACGATCTTTGGCTCCGCTGGGCTGCGATTTTGCACGATATTGCAAAGCCAGCCACAAAGCGATTTAATAAAAAAGTTGGCTGGACTTTCCACGGACATGAAGATAAAGGTGCTCGTATGGTGTCGGGTATTTTTAGACGACTTAAATTGCCTCTTAACGACCACATGCGAAAAGTGGAAAAACTGGTTCGCTTACACCTTAGACCCATAGCTTTGGTTAAGGAATCCGTCACCGACTCTGCTGTCAGGCGGTTGCTTTTTGAATCGGGCGAAGATTTTGAAGATCTGATGAAGCTATGTCGCGCTGATGTGACCTCAAAGGACAACAATAAAGTAGCACGCTTCCTCAAAAATTTTGACCAGGTAGACCAAAAGGCAAAAGAAGTATTAGAAAAAGACGAACTACGAACTTTTCAGCCTCTTTTTACGGGAGAAGATATTATGGCTCTTTTTGACTTGACTCCTTCCAAAATAGTGGGGGATTTGAAAGTTGCGTTAAGGGAAGCTATTTTAGAAGGAGAAATAAAGAATACGAGGGAAGAAGGGCAATATTTTATAATAAACAGGGGTAAATCCCAATTTGGGTTAGAAGTAAAAAAAAGCTACTATAACAGGGGAACTCAGTGATAGCAAAAAATACCTGCTATAGTAGCTTTATAATTTATCAGAACAAGATTTACCTCGTTTCCGACCCTTCATAAAAATAAAAAATAAGGTTAATTTCCGGTAATTTCACTCAATATTTCATAAACATCAAATAATCAACTTTTTGTTTAAATTACTAAACAAAGATAAGGGAATAGAAAGTCAAAGTAAATAGCACGAAAGTGTCATTTTTCACCTCTTTTTATTATATTTACTTTAGTAAGGAAATGGTAGATACGTTAGTAAAATTGTGGCAATCCAATAAATCAGATGGCGATACCAATGGTTTAAAAGATCTTATTAAAGGATATAAGGACTTTGAAAAGATATGTAATATGTGGAACACCTACATTTACATGCACGATTACCGTTCTAACAAATATTTATATATAAGCCCTTCTCTATGTAATTATCTGGGAGTCGAATATAACAATGCTTTAAATGATGGATTTGAAAGTATTTCACCGCTTATACATCCAGATGATTTGTTGATTTTAGAGAATAACTTATTCAAAAAAATTAGCAGCTTTCTTTCCACGCAAACAGAACAAGAAAATCAAAACTATAAATTCAGCTATAATTTCAGGATTAGAAAAAAAGACAACACCTATATAAGTATGTCCATTGTTTCTAAAGTTTTAGGATTTAATAAAAAAGGAAAGATATTGGTAGATTTCGGACTTATAACACCGATGACCCATGTAATGCAGACGAATAACATCGTACTTAATGTTTCAAGGTCTTCCGATGAAGAAGATTATGTTTCCGTTTTTCAGGAAGAATATAAAAAAGGAATAACTACAAATCTTGATCTCACTAAAAGAGAGTTGCAGATTATTCAATTGCTAAAAAAAGGAATGGACAGTAAAGCAATAGCTGATCATCTTTGCATTAGCTTAAATACAGCTAAAAATCATCGAAGAAATATTTTTGAGAAGACCAATACCAATAAAGTAACGGAACTTTTGGCTTTGGTGAATGAGCTTGGGTTGTAAATTGGAATAAAGATATAGATGCCAAAAATGGTTGGTAAGAATCTCTGAAAGCATTGTAAATATTGGATTTTAAATAAATCATTTGAAACTGTTTTCAAATGATTTATTTTGTTTATAGGAAAGTCAAAAAAAAGTCTGCTGAGGGTTGTCAAAGTTTAGAAGTTATTCATTGGAGAAAAAGAGAAGGTAAACGACGATTTAAATGCAAGAATTGTGGTTTATTATTCACTTATACTAATCCTGCTGTTAGCGTGGATATAAAAGCTGAGCGACTACAGGGGTGACTTCTGGAACGAATTATACCAGACAGAAGAGGACAATATACTATACCGTCCGCTTCTGTCTTTTTTTTATTATTCTAAAATATTTATTTTCTCATTTTCAAATAGTTGTTCCTGCAGTCGCTTGGCAACGCCAAGCGACTGCTTTTTGTATATTTTATTGATCTGAGGGAGTGCAGGTAAGTTTGCGGAATAATTCAATAAAATTGGCTACTTTGTTCATTTTTTTTCATTGATGAGGTAGTATATTTCTCTGCCGTTTTGTTCTTGTTAAAGTAATTCACATTCGATGAGTATTTGCAAATGTTTTGAAACAGTTGGTCTAGCTGTGTCAAAGTTTGAGGCTTATAGCACCAGCTGTCACAGATTGTGAGGCTAAAAGCAGCATTACAGCCCTTCTTGTCGGGTCTGAATGGCTTGAAATGCATCTTGTCTTAAATTCATTGTGTAGCTATTTGACTACATAAATATATATGTAGTCAAATAGCTACACAATGAATTTAAGTGGTTTTTTCTGACGGCGATTATCTTCGCATCAATACTATTCAAATAAGCAAACAGGAACGAGGAAATAAAAAATGTTTTTTAGTCGTTGTTGGCGTCTCCACTCCAACGAAAATTATATACTAATCTTTTAGTTGAATAACAATTGGTTTCTTGCAAGCAATAGTGGGGAAACGGACAAATTTTTTACATCATAAGTTATTGTATCGGTATATTTTGTCAATATTTTCTACTTCGTCGTGAAGGACATTTAGATCTTTTATAATACCATCTTCCATTCCATATACCCAACCATGAATTTTCAAGTCGCCTTCCAACCATGCTTTTTGTACAATTTTGGTTTTTGCTAAGTTTCTTACTTGTTCCACTACATTTAACTCTACAAGCTTATTGATTCGAGCTTTCTCATCAACTATGGCTTCTAATTCTATTCTGTACTTAGCATAAACCTCTTTTATGTTTCTTAACCAACTATCCACAAATCCATAAGACTGATTATCCAATGCAGCGATGACTCCACCGCAACCATAATGCCCACAAACAATAACATGCTTTACTTTCAGAACTGTTACAGCATAATCTAGAACACTTAATAAATTCATGTCAGTACTCACAACCATATTAGCGATGTTTCGATGTACAAATATATTTCCAGGGTCTGTTTCTGTAACATTTTCGGCTGGTACGCGACTGTCAGAACAGCCTATCCAAAGAAAATCCGGTTTTTGAACAGTTCTCATCTTAGCAAAATATTCTGAGTCTTCCTTGACCTTCGATGCTGCCCAATTCTTATTTCTGCTCAATAATGATAAGTGACTGTTCATGTTGTTTAATTGTTGTATGTTATCGTAAAGAACTAGTAAATATAACTATTTTTAATTAATGGGTTTGGATTTTTGCGGTCATTAATTGAATTGTATTTCCTAGAGCTACCGCATTTAACATTTAAACATGTAAAGAGCCCCGCCTAAGTCCTCCCCACGTTAGGAGGACTTAGGCGGGGCTCTTTGCATGTTATTTAACCATTAAACCTAAGTGACATTTTTAAATGCGTTAGCCCTGTTATATCTCCTATCCCTTTTTTATTTAGTAGGTATATTTATACCACACAAAAATATACAATCTAATTCATTAGTTTTTTTATTTATGTTTGTAATGATTATCATAAAATATATTTATAAACTATACACTTCATTAACTCCATATTTTTGCTAAAGTAGTACAAACCAAAAGTGTTACAAAAGCTTCTGTAGAACTTAATATGACTCAGCCCGAAGTATCCATTAAGTTGAAAAATTTTCAAGATCAGTTTGATATTCCGTTAACTGAAATTATAGGACGAAAACTTTATGTTACGGATTTTGGCAAGGAAATCTATACTATGGCTGAGAGGGTAATTAGCGGGATTGCATGCTATTAATTATAAAACGATGTCCTATAAAGGATTTATGACTGGTCGTCTTATAATATCAGTAGTTTCCATAGGTAAGTATGTAATGCCCTATTTCTTGGCAGACTTTAGTAAGAAAAATCCTGGAGTTGATCTTGTTATGGGTGTTGCCAATAAAGCTAGAGTTATCAAAAGTTTGCAAAACAATGAGATTGATTTCGCTCTTGTATCGGTCTTGCCAAATAACATTAATGTAAATAAGGAAATACTTTTAAAAAATCAATTACATCTGGTTGGAAACCATGAGCAAAAAAATAAAGGAGTTGAAATTGGGGAAGATGAATTAAAAGAGATGTCTTTAATTTTTCGTGAAGAAGGATCTGGTGCGCGTCAAACTATGGAGGAATATTTTCGAAAACACAAATTCTATATTCGTAAAAAATGTAACTAACCTACAATGAGTCTGTTAAACAAGCTGTAATTGAAGGTTTGGGGAATTCTATTATGCCATTAATTGGGATTCGCAATGAATTATTAAATGGAGAATTGAAAATTATTCCTGCAGTTGGATTTCCAATAAAGTCTCATTGGCATCTTATCTGGCTTAAAAATGAAAAGATGAATCCAGTGGCGAAAGCCGACATAGATTTCATAAAGGAAAATAAAGAAAATATTTTGGAAGAAATATTTTCTTGGATTGAAGCTGTTGTTTCAATGAAAAAAAATAGTAAAATATTTTACAAGAGATGGCGAAATGACAAACAGCCAGCACAAATTATTTACAGGCTCGAAAGATAGAAAAGGATTACTTCACCAATTCTAATGTTCCAAATACTCCTGCATCAATCCATCCACGGTTTTTATCTTCACCTTCGATTGGAATAGAGCCTATAAAATTTTCTCTTTTAAAATCTCCGTCGTTGTCGTTATAAGAAACGGCAAAGCCAAGTTTTTTTCCTTTGGATAATACCACTGGCTTGTTGTCTTTAGAAGTCTGATCGTACTTATTGTTATACACACGCATCGCTATTTCCCAAACGTAATTTGTCTTATCTGTTTTTGTCCACTTTGCGATTATGTGATCGTTAAACAAAACAGGTTTTTTATCGGGAGCCATGTCAACCACATCTAGCTCAAGTGTGATGTGGTAGGCAAATGCATTGTGATTGTATTGGTGATTGCCATCAGAATTATCTTCGTCTACAAACAGTTCCACACAATCGTCTTCCCACCATTGATCAAATGGGCTTTTATGTTGATCAGAAAGGGAGTCGTCGTGAATTTCCAGTAAGTAATAAACATAATTCTCATCCCAAAGTATTTTATACTTTCCAGTAAAATCATCTGCAATGGGCGTAGTTCCAATCCAAGTGTGTTTTATTTCTTTCCACGCTGCTTTTTTCCATTCCTTTTCATCTCCCTTCCCATCAATAGAAGGTGCTGTAGTCGCTTTGTGTGCTTTGTAATCACCTTCTTTTTCTTCTTGTGCAAAAGCAACGTTGCTAAACAATAATAGGAATAGAACTAAATGGATCTGTTTCATAATTAGAACTTATTTTAAATTTTGAACTTTAGATTAGTTCTATTTTACGATTTTTTTCAATGTTAAGATTACACCATAGTGTAAATTTTCATGTCCATAATTATAAACCAACGCATCTTCAATTGTTTTTAATACAACTCCTGAAGAAGTTTTGTATTCGGTATAGTTATTAAGTTTTTTCGTTTCGTAATCTTTCAAAAAGGCTTCTGAAGTAATTTCAAAATAATGTTTTATTTCTTTCAGATCTGCTGGCTTTGTCCAATCTTTTGGAGAAGAGTCTTTTTTGTAAAGCGCTACAAATTCAGCCGGAACTAATAAAGGGACACCAGTAAGTCGGTAACACAAGCCCTGCTGAGAAGCTACCATGTGTCCAAGATTCCAGGCAATGTTGTTGTTTAGTCCTGCAGGAACTAAATTTACCTGCTCGTCGCTTAAACCTTCTATCGCTTTCCAGCTGTTTGCTCTGAACTGCTCTAATGCTTCAAATGTAAATTTCATAGTAGTGTATAATTTATTTTTTATATAGACATTTTAAATGTTTTTGAAAATCCTTTGTAATCAAGATTGATGTATACCGTTTTCGAATATACGCCCAAAATCTGATACCGAATTTTATCCCCTTTTGAAAGAAGATTATTGATCTCAGGATTCGTACTGTCTATAAAGACCGATTCATATTCACAATCTGATTTCCATTTAATGGTGTAATGAGAAACGTATTTTCCGTTGTCATGATATTCAGTACATGTTTTTTGATCGAGAACGAAATAATCTGTTTTTTCAGGATTGTCCGTGGTGTAGGTAAATTTAGCATTCCGAATAGACATGCAGGCTTCGGAAGAAACAGACATGGTATCGGTAGAGAATTTTTCATAAGGAACTAGATCTTCGTTGTAGAAAGAAGATTCCTGGTAATCATTGTTGAGCGTATCTTTTGCAGTGGGTTCGTCTGTAGAAACCATCATAATGTATTTCAAAAAGACTTCACATTTTTTGATAAGCTCGTAGGCGATTACTTCTCCGAATTGTCTTCCGGCTGTTTCACCTTCTGTCATGTCAATTCCCAAATCTTTTTTAATAGGATCCAGATTTTTCATGGAAGATTTCATAATGCAATTCTCCATTGCTGATTCAATCTCCGCTTGCGTTTGCAGGTTGTCGTATTTCTCCAGACAATTACATATTTCTTTAGAAATGCGTGAAATTAATTTTTCGTTCTGCGAAAAAGAAGGCAACACAAAACAAAACAACAGTACAAATAATAATAAAATGCCCTTTCTCATTTATAACACCACGTTTACTATTCTATTTGGTACCACAATAATTTTCTTTGGAGCTTTTCCTTCCAACCATTTTTGAACAAGATCATTTGCTAACACTTGCTTCTCTATATCCGCAGCAGGCATGTCTAATGGGAAATTTATTTTCGCACGCATTTTGCCGTTGATGGAAATAGGATATTCAAACTCGCTTTCGGTCATGTATTCCTGTTTCCATTGAGGATAAGCA
>JAYTHK010000190.1:0-14246 GCA_043732665.1 Cytophagales bacterium
TTTTAATTCCAATAACTTTTGATAAAAAAATGAGTATTTTCTATGAAAGTAATTATATAGAGGTATATCAAAAACTTGATGCTGATATTACTTTTATAACATCCGAAAAACCTAAAAATATTTTCGTTGCTTGTAAAGGATACCTTCTTTTTCTTAAATTATACAATGTTAACCATCATAGTAATATTAGCCTTTATACACCAAACTCTAAAACAATTTTACCTTTTGATTATGTAATCGTGGGAGACAGTATCGAGTTTCCTAAATCCGTTGAGATACAAAAATATAAACTTGTCATTGCCAATCCGAAAGCATTAATATTTAAAAGAACTGGATTGTAAATTTTCTACAAGCAAAACTCAAAAAACGACAAAAAATATTGAGTTTACAATGCTCAATACTCACATTATAAACTCAATATTATTGCTGTAGGGGGTAGAGTCGAACTACCACGAGGCGGTTAGCTAGAAGACAGATAAATTAATTTGTGGTCAACCCATTATCTTCCGTTTGTCCCGAACTCCTCACCCCCGAGACAGGGGGGCATGTCTGCCAGTTTCAACACCCTACAAGTTAAGTTTCTTCCAAACTTATTGAGACAAAAGTAATAGATTCATTATTCTATTACAAATATTTTATTAAAATATTTTAAAAATTACTAAAATAGTAATAAATTGATATAATTATTAAAAATTCAATAATTAACACTCTTATACATGGACAAAAATTCAGAAATTGATAAACTAGATTATCAGATCCTTTCTCAACTTATGGAAGATGCCAGTATGCCTTACACAGAAATAGCAAAAAAATTAAATGTATCTGGTGGTACAGTACATGTACGGATGAAAAAACTGGAAGAAATGGGTATTGTAAAAGGATCTTCGTTGGTTATTAATTACGCAAAATTAGGCTATGATATTACGGCATTCTTAGGTATCTATTTAGAGAAAAGTTCTTTTTATGATCAGGCGGCTCAAGAATTGCAACAAATTCCTGAAGTGGTGAATGTGCATTACACCACCGGCAATTATAGTATGTTTGTAAAAATCATTTGCCGTGATACGCAACATCTAAGAGAAGTACTTCACGATAAAATTCAAAATGTTATTGGAATAAGCCGAACAGAAACCATTATTTCACTTCAAGAATCAATGAATAGAAATATTAAATTGAACGAATAAATTTTTAGCTTAACTTTACAATCTAATTGCTGACTGTATGTTTAAGAGAATAGTTGTATCCTTATTTTTATTACTAATATTTTTTTCAATACAAAAAACAGAAGCTCAAACTGGCGATTATTATCTAAAACATTTTAACGTCAATCTTCCTAACATTGACAATGAAAATTACGCCATCACACAAGACGACCAGGGAAGAATGCATATCGCTAACCGCCAGGGTGTACTTCGATTTGACGGCACATTTTGGTCAATCACTTCTACACCTGGCTCAGTGCTTTCCATCAAATACGACAAACTTTCTAATCTTGTTTATGTTGGGTGTATAAACGATTACGGTTATATCGAAACAGATGCTACAGGAAGAGAAACTTATATCTCTCTATCTAAAGGTGATGTATTTGCAAAAAATATTGCCAAAATAGAAGTGTTTGAAAATTTCGTCTACTTTCTTGGAGAAGATAATCTATTTGAATATTCAAAAATCGATCAGAAAATTATTCAATCCTACAAAGATCATATTGTAAATTTCTTTGCCTTTGAAAAAAATATATACGCTTGTTATGAAAACAGCACCATTTCAAAACTTGGTATTACGAAATTCAAAGAACAGCATTTTGGTAACATGCCAAATGAAGATATTATATTTTCTACACCGCTTAATGAAAATTCAAATCTAATAGGCACGATAAGCAATAAATTATTTATTCTTTATGCAAACTCTTTTAGGGAAATAAAACTCAAAGATGCTTCCTATATTGAACATTGCGAACTTTTGGACGCTATAGTCATGGATCCACAAACAGCAATTATTGCCACCACAAAAGGCGGTTGCCTGGTAGTAAATATCCAAACAGGAGAAACAATATCCGTCATCAATTACTATTCTGGTCTCCCTGACAATGAAATATATGCTATTGGTAAAGATGCTTCTGGCGGCTTATGGATAGCGCATGAATTTGGAATTACCAGACTTGATTATTATTTACCCTTCCGTTGTTTTTCCAATTATCTTGGTTTGGAAGGACGTATTGAAACAGCCATTACCTTCAATGGAAATTTATATGTAGGGACGAATGAAGGCATTTATATGTTGAATCAAACGAAACTATATAAAGAAATAGTCGATGTGAAAAAAATAACATTAAAAACGACAAAGGGAATTCTAAAAAAAACAACTTCTAATACTACTCAAGCTACTATTAGGCGTGAAAAAAAGAGTCGCTTTAAATTTAGAAATTTATTCAAAAAAAGAGATAAACAGGACTCCACAGATGTGACAGCAGACGCTCTTTCATATAATTTTAAAAAAGGAAAGGTTAAAAAAAAGAAAACACACTCCTCTAAACATGAAAATCAATCAAAAAAATACATACTGGAGTCAGTCAAATATTCTTTCAAAAAAATAAGCGATGACGATCTAAAATGTATTCAACTTATAGTTACCAACAATAGACTCCTTGCAGCTACAAACTCTGGAATATTCGATATTAATGGACTCACCGCATCTCGTATTTGCAATGATAACATTCGGTATCTTTATACCTCCAAATATAAACCAACAATATATGCAAGCACGTCGCATGGAGAAGTACTGACTTTTGAATACACACAAAGTAAATGGAATAAAATTCAATTATTTGATTTTATAAAACAACCTATTACCTATATCGCCGAAGACGATAAAAAAAATCTTTGGTTAAGTGGTGTAGACCAAGTATATCGTTTTACGATAGATGAAAATTCTAAGATTCAGGATATCTATGAACAAGAAATAAAAAATCCATACTCTGACGATATTTTTATTATTAACCTCAATAAGCAAATATATTTTTCTCTCTCTTCTACCTACTATTACTTTGATTATGCAACAAAAAAGCTTGTACGCGATTCTACAATAGAAAATAAATTCAAAAAATCCGAAAAAATTTTAAATTCTCAAAGTCATGTTCTTTGGATTCTGAAAAATAAGACATGGAACTATTTTTCAGACATCGTAGAAAGTAACGAAAACTATCTGTATTTATCACTTTTTAGAAATGTGGACGAAATGATTGTAGACAAAGAAGGTAGCGCTATATGGGTCATTACATCGAACAATAAACTTTATAAATTAAGTACCAAAAAGAGCAGTAATGTACTTTCACAACCAAATTTGTTTGTGAACGATGTAAAGAATGCACAAGGGCAATTTCTTTCCATCTCTAATTTTTCTATTCAGCAAAATGAAAGCAACCTGATTTTTGACATTATATCTACCGACTACTACGATCAGTCTGCTTTGGAATATCAGTACAAAATTGTCGGCCTTTCTGATAAATGGTCTCAGTGGACTACAAACAATACGATTATCTTAAATTACTTAATGAGTGGCAATTATAAAATACTAATAAGATCTAGAAATGCGCTTGGTCAAATAACTGAAAAAGAAGCCTCAGATTTCAAAATAAAACCTCCCTATTGGCAAACCTGGTGGTTTTATCTCAGCGAACTGGTATTTTTTGGAGTTTTATGGTTGCTTTCTTTCCGCTTAAACCGTCTAAACTATAGCAATCAGATAATTCGCAAGTTATTGACATTTATAACCCTGGTAATTACCGTTGAATTTATGAGTACAATGGCAGAAAGCTTGGTAAACATCAATGTTTCGCCTGTTGTAGACTTCGTTGTAAAGGTTGGTATTGCTATAATCTTATTTCCGTTTGAACAACTATTAGTAAAATTTATCGCCAAAAAAGAGTGATAAGAGAATATTTTTTCCTATAAATGAACTTATAATACCAGAAAATGTTATATTTTTGTACTAATAACTAGACTAATTCCAAATAGGGACTATCCTATTAGAATTTACAACTTAATAACATGAGTGAAAATACAAAAGTCCTAGAAGAAATCACCTCATCCGAATACAAATACGGATTTGAGACTAAGATTGAAAATGAGTCTGCTCCAAAAGGACTGAATGAAGATATTGTTCGATTTATTTCTGCTAAAAAAAATGAGCCAGAGTGGTTGCTCGAATGGAGATTGAAGGCATTCCGACTTTGGTTGACAATGACTCCTCCTACTTGGCCAAACGTACATTACCCTGAAATTGATTTCCAAAATATTATTTATTACTCTGCACCAAAACAAGTAATAAAATTAGACAGCCTTGACGATGTGGATCCTGAATTGAGAGCTACGTTTGAAAAATTAGGTATTTCACTTGACGAACAGAAAAGACTTACGGGCGTGGCAGTTGATGCTGTAATTGACAGTGTTTCTATCAAAACAACCTTCAAAGATAAACTTGGAGAACTTGGTATCGTGTTTTGTTCTTTGAGCGAAGCAGTGCAAGAGCATCC
Organism: Cytophagales bacterium; assembly: GCA_043732665.1. Lineage (GTDB taxonomy): Bacteria > Bacteroidota > Bacteroidia > Cytophagales > Cytophagaceae > JANYCO01. The sequence continues at coordinate 4,532 of JAYTHK010000190.1, forward strand.
TGAATTGATAAAAAAATACTTAGGTTCTGTAGTACCCCAAAACGATAATTATTTTGGAGCCTTAAACTCTGCTGTATTCAGCGATGGTTCGTTCTGTTACATTCCAAAAGGCGTTCGTTGCCCCATGGAACTTTCTACTTATTTCCGAATCAATGCTGCTGGAACAGGTCAGTTTGAAAGAACCTTAATCATAGCGGACGACAATAGTCATGTAAGTTATCTAGAGGGATGTACCGCCCCACAAAGAGATGAGAATCAATTGCACGCTGCCATAGTGGAGTTAATAGCAATGGAAAGTGCAGTGATAAAATACTCGACAGTACAGAACTGGTATCCTGGTGATAAAAATGGTAAAGGAGGTATATACAATTTCGTAACCAAGCGCGGTATTTGCATGGGAGCAAAATCTAAAATTTCATGGACACAGGTAGAAACAGGATCTGCCATCACTTGGAAATATCCTAGCGTAATTTTAAAAGGCGACGATTCTATCGGTGAATTTTATTCGGTAGCCGTTACCAACAATATGCAACAAGCCGACACTGGAACAAAAATGATTCATATCGGAAAAAATACAAAAAGCCGAATTGTATCAAAAGGTATTTCTGCTGGCAAATCACAAAATTCCTACAGAGGACTTGTTAAAATAATGAAGCGTGCTGAAAATGCTCGCAATTATTCACAATGTGATTCTCTGCTAATGGGCGATAAATGTGGCGCACACACTTTCCCATACATAGAAGTAGAAAACAGTACTGCCACCGTAGAACATGAAGCTACTACTTCAAAAATAGGCGAAGACCAAATTTTTTATTGTAACCAAAGAGGACTTGATACCGAACAAGCTGTAGCACTTATCGTGAATGGCTATGCGAAAGAAGTATTAAATCAATTGCCAATGGAATTTGCGGTAGAAGCTCAAAAATTATTGGCAATAAGTTTAGAAGGAAGTGTAGGATAATGAGAGCTTGTATTTCCTGTGGAAAAGATATAGCAGAGCAGCGACTACAAGTTTTACCTAACAGCAAAACTTGTGTACAATGTTCGGAAACATTAAGAGTAGCAGGATTTCCGCTTATTACCAACAAAACATCCTACTCAGAACTACAGATTGTAAATCAGGAAACGGCGCAAGAATTATATGCCAAGCAGGATAGAAAAGGAGGAGTATCTACAGGTGTACAATTTAAAAACTCAGCACCTCCCAAAATGAGTAACTTTGAATAATAATGTTGCATAACATCTATGTTGTGCTTTAAATAAAAAAAGATGTTAAAAATTGAAAATTTACAAGCAGAAATAGAGGGCGGAAAACAAATTCTAAAAGGATTGAATTTAGAAGTAAAAACAGGAGAAGTGCATGCTATCATGGGACCGAATGGTGCAGGAAAAAGCACTTTAGCTTCTGTTTTAGCAGGCCGTAAAGATTACACTGTGACAGGAGGGTCTGTAGATTTTCTTGGAAAAGACTTATTGGAAATGAGCCCTGAAGATAGAGCACGTGAAGGTGTATTTCTTGCGTTCCAATATCCTATAGAAATCCCTGGAGTAAGTACGATCAACTTCATGAAGACTGCTGTAAATGAAGTACGCAAATACAAAGGTTTAGAACCTATGGATGCTCCAACGTTTCTTCGTAGAATGAAAGAAAAAATGGAGCTGGTAGAAATAGATCAATCACTGTTGAAACGTTCTCTCAATGAAGGTTTTTCAGGAGGAGAGAAAAAAAGAAATGAAATTTTCCAAATGGCAATGTTGGAGCCAACCTTGGCTATTCTAGACGAAACAGATTCTGGACTTGACATCGATGCCCTTAGAATTGTGGCAAATGGTGTAAACAAACTTAAATCGAAAGACAACGCTGTAATTGTGATAACACACTACCAAAGATTATTGGATTATATAGTTCCGGACTTTGTACATGTTTTATACAACGGTAAAATTGTAAAAACAGGTACTAAAGAATTGGCTTTAGAGCTAGAAGAAAAAGGATACGATTGGATAAAGGCGGAAAACGCTATTGCATAAAAAGATGGATGTAGTTCAATTAAAATTGCTAACCGAAGAATTGAAATCTCTACCTGATAAATATATACACAGGGTGTTAGAGTATATTAATATATTAAAGTCCGTTGAAACAAAAGGAGAATTAAAACCTATGAGCATAGAGGATTTCATGACTAGATATGAAATTTCTGAAAAACAAATCGAAGATGGTAATTTGATTGCTCTTGAAGACGCAGAAAAATACTTTAAGAAGAAAAATGAATAAAGCTAAGGTAACTTTTACTCCTTTTGCTTTAAACTGTATAAAAGAAATATTTGATTATACTTTCGAAAAATCTAAAAGTGATAAGATAGCTCAAAAATCAGTTGATTCTATATTCGAAAAAATAAAGCTACTAATAGACCATCCTGAACTTGGTAAACAAGAAGAACTATTAATAAACACGGAAAAAGCATATCGATTTATAATTGAAGGAAATTATAAAATTTTATACCGGATTATAGATAACAATAATATTATAATAACAGATGTGTTTCACACAAAACAAAATCCCGCTAAAATAAAAACGAGAGAAAAAAATCTCCATTAAAATGAAAGTTACAACTATAGATACAAATTTAACTTCTGTTCTTCAGGAAGAATTTAAAAAAGAAGAAGGCAAAAGAAAAGACGTTGATTCTGTTTTAAATCAAAAACAAAAAGAAGCGTTCCAATCTTTTGAGAAAACAGGTTTTCCTTCTGTAAAAAATGAAGAGTGGAAATACACAAATCTTTCCTCTTTGCTGAAAGAAGAATTCAACACCTCTTCTGCTGCATCGCTTACCAAACAAGACATTACATCATTTATATACGCTATAGAAGCTAATAATCTCGTATTCATAAACGGCATTTTTTCTAAAGAATTATCTACGATCCTTTCTCCTGCTTCTGAGCTGGAAATTGCAGAAATGAAAAATATTGATAAAAACATTACTGGTAATTATTTTGCCCGTAAAACTTATTCTTCTAACGACGGCCTTTCTTTATTGAATACAGCTTTCGCAGAAAATGGTTTATTCCTTTCCATCAAGAAGAATAAATCCTTAAAATACCCAGTCGTACTCTACAATTTTACCGACAGTCGTCAAGGAAATGTATTGGCACAGCCTAGGAATCTCATTATTCTGGAAGAAAATGCTCATGCTTCTATTGTCGAAACGTTTCATACAATAGGCGCAAATACAAGCTTTGTAAATAGCATCTCCGAGTTGGTTTTGAAACAAGATGCCAATCTTGATTATTACAAAATTCAAGACGATACTGAAAATAGCTACCATGTTGGTTCTACAGAAATACTACACGAAGCAAAAAGCATTTCTTCTTCCACTACTATTACTATTGGAGGAGCACTTGTCAGAAACAATCTAAACATTACCTTAAATGCTGAATTTTGTGAAGCACACATGAACGGTCTTTATATGCTTAGGGGTAACCAGCATGTAGACAATCATACCATTGCCGATCATGCCAAGCCAAATTGCTACAGCAACGAGTTGTACAAAGGCATCATGGACGACAGATCTACCGGTGTTTTCAACGGTAAGATATTTGTAAAGCCAGATGCTCAAAAAACAAATGCTTTTCAATCAAATAAGAACGTATTGCTTTCTAAAGAAGCAACTGTAAATACTAAACCTCAGCTAGAAATTTTTGCCGACGATGTAAAATGTTCGCACGGTGCTACTACAGGTCAGTTAGACGAAGAATCTTTATTTTACTTACGCTCAAGAGGTATCGGTGAAGCACAGTCAAAAAGACTTTTACTCCATGCTTTTGCTAACGATGTATTGGAACGAATAAAAATAGAACCGCTTAGGGTAATTCTTTCGGCTAAGATGGAAGAGCGGTTGAAGTAACTAGAAACTTCAACTTTTCTCTTTTACAATAATCATTAAAATGAATAAATTAAAAGGAGGAATCGTATTATTCATAATTTTTATTGTAGCTGCATATAGTACTTTTTTCTTTGAAGAATATTTAAGAAAAGCGATCCGTTATTTATACGAATACTCAACAAAGGGAAGTATTTCATTTTTCATTCCTGGGAAATACATTCACTTTGTTAGTGGGGAATTTATGTTTACTTTTGGGTTATTTATGGTTATTTCTTCCTTTCTTTTATACAGACAGACGATAACTAAAAGAGTAAGGAATTTCTTTTTAGGAATACTTTTATTTATAATTTCAGTCGTTGTAAATTGTTATTTTAATGCTATAGTAGAATTAACAGTATGTACTGCTTGTAATGGCACAAAAAAACTTCATTACAACGACATAAATTATGACACTATTTTTATAGGAGCATTGTTTTTCACATTGATTCCTGCGTTGGCAACGGAAATTTCATACTGGTTTAAAAAAAATAAAAAACTTTCATGATCGCTCAAGCAATTACACATGTATCATTTACATTAATAATATCTTTGTTCTATTTGATTCCATTATTGATTATTTATTTTTCTATAAATAAATGGAGCAGAAAAAAAATAGCTTTTCCGACAATTATCTACATTCTTATTAACTTAATCGCTCTTACCTATTTGGCAATATTTATATGGGCTACATTGATAACCAATTGATTTTACAAGAAAACGATTAACCATACAATATGAGGAACCTAAAATTATTCGAAAGCAAAAAAAACCGTGGTCATTGGAATGAGGAAAAAGAGAATGGGCATTTCAGTATTGTAGATATTATTGAAGTCCTAGCTGACCAACCTCACCATCAAGAAGCAAGAAATTACTGAAAAGTTCTAAAAAAAAACAGGCTATGGAACGGTTACAAATTGTAATCAGTTGAAATTGCTTACTGAAGAAGGCAAATTAAGACAAACAGATGTAGCTGATACAGAACAACTTTTACTTTGCTTAAATAATTGTAAATAATATATTATTCTAAACAAACTTAATACCTCACCACGATTTCATTCTCTCTCAAATATTTTTTCAATTCTTGAATTCCAATTTCTTTAAAATGAAAAACACTCGCAGCGAGTGCCGCATCTGCCTTGCCATTTTGGAATACATCAATAAAGTGTTCCATCTTACCTGCGCCACCAGAAGCGATGACAGGAATATTTGCCCGTATAGAAATCTTAGAAGTCATATCGTTAGCAAAACCGTTTTTAGTACCGTCATGATCCATAGAAGTCAAAAGGATTTCTCCAGCACCGCGCTGTTCTATTTCGTAAGCCCAGTCGAAAGTGTCGATCTCAGTAGGTTTTGTCCCGCCATGCGTATGGACGCGAGAAACACCGTTGTATAAACTAGTATCAATCGCTACAACTACACACTGACTACCAAACTCCAAAGCAAGACGGTCAATAAGCGAAGGATCTTTTACGGCAGAAGAGTTGATTGAAATTTTATCCGCTCCAGCATTTAGAAGTGCAGAAACATCTTCAATAGAGGAAATACCTCCCCCCACAGTAAAAGGAATATTTATTTGGCTGGCTACTTTACGTACCAATTCTACCATCGTTTTTCTTTTTTCTAGTGTAGCAGAAATATCTAAAAAGACAAGTTCGTCTGCTCCTTGTGCTGCGTATAATGCTCCCAACTCCACTGGATCGCCTGCGTCGCGAAGGTTTTCGAAATTTACACCTTTTACAGTTTTGCCATCTTTAACGTCTAGGCAGGGGATGATACGTTTTGTAAGCATTGCTTTGGGTTTAAAGTTTAAGGTTTAGAAATAAAAGTTTAAAGTATAATGTTGATATCACTTAGCGATCAATTTTACACTTCAAACTCTAAACCTTTAACCACTTATAAAAACTTTTTTAAATCTTCTAATTTTATTCTTCCTTCATAGAATGCTTTGCCAATGATAGCTCCGTACATTCCTATATCGTTTAATCTTTCAAGATCTTCTATGCTCGTAACGCCGCCACTGGCAATCAATTTTAACGAAGGAAATTTTGTCTGAATTTCCTGATACAATTCAAAAGAAGGTCCTTGTAGTAAACCGTCTTTTGCGACGTCTGTACAAATGCAATATTGTATTCCTCTTTCTAAATAATCTTCAATTAGTTTGAATACAGAAATTTCTGTTGTTTCCTGCCATCCGCTAATAGCAATCATTGCATTTTTACAATCTGCACCAAGAATTATTTTTTCTGCTCCAAATTTAGAAATCCATCCACTAAACATTTCTGTATTTTTAACAGCAATGCTCCCTCCTGTTATTTGTTTCGCTCCAGCGTCGAATGCTATTTTAAGATCTTCTTCTGATTGTAAGCCGCCACCAAAATCTACGTGCAGAGAAGTATTAGATGTAATTGTTTCCAATACTTTTTGGTTTACAATTTTCTTTTGTTTCGCACCATCAAGATCAACAAGATGAAGTCTTTTTATACCAGCTCCTTCAATCTGTTTCGCTATTTCCATGGGATTTTCACTATAGACCGTTTTCTGTCCATAATCTCCCTGAGTAAGCCTCACACACTTGCCGTCTATAATATCAATGGCGGGTATTAGTTCAATCATTGTTAAATAATTTTAAATTATGAATTTTGAGTTTGCAAATTGGTTTGAGATGTTTTAACAATGGCAGTAAATATGCTAATTATTTCTTCTGCTTCTTTAATTAACTCTTTATATTCATACTTTACTATCTGGCTATGATTCAATAAACGCAGCCAATATCTAGTTTCTATTGCTTCCTTGGATGCAATGGACATTTTTGCAATAAAATCTCTTTTACTGATGGCGGCAGTAGCTTCCTCTGCATTCGCTCCAATACTCGCAGCACTTCTTAAAATTTGTTTGGATAACACAAATTCCTTTTGTGAAGGTAGTAATTTATACAATTCAATTATAGTTAAGGAATAACTAAATGTTCTTATTTGTATTAAACTATCTATTTTCATAAAAAATATTTTAACTAAAAATTAAAAACTATATAATATTTATAAAATTCTGTAAAATCTGCGCTCCTACTTCGCTACTTTTCTCAGCGTGAAACTGTACTGCGTAGAAATTATCTTTTTGAATTGCCGAACTATAAGGCAAAATATAATCTGTCTGTGCGATGGTATAGTCAGCATTTAACTCTGCATAATAACTGTGTACGAAATAAACAAAATCATCCTCTTTTAATCCTTTTAATAAATTACTTTTTAGATGTGTGATAGAATTCCAACCCATCTGCGGAACTTTATTTTTTGCTGGAAAACGCTTTACATTCATCGGAAATATTTCCAAGCATTTTGTATTGTTTTCTTCCGAATGTTTACACATCAGCTGAAGACCAAGGCATATACCAAGTACAGGTTGTCTAAAAGTAGGAATTAATTTATCTAACCCTTTTTCTTTTAAATAATTCATAGCAGTACTAGCTTCTCCTACTCCAGGTAAAATAATCTTGTCACAAGATTTCAATTCTTCCTGATTATCGGATACAACAGGTTCGATGCCTAATCTATTCAAAGCATAAATGACCGATTGCGTATTCCCTGCGTTATATCTTATGATTCCTATTTTCACTTCGTTAGTTTTAAGTTATAAGTAAAAAGTGAAATGTTTGTTTTTAAATTATAATTCAAAATTCGCAACTTAAAATTCAACATTTTACAAAATACCCTTTGTACTTGGCAACACTTGGGCATGTGCCTCATCTATACGAACTGCCATTTTTATTGCTTTAGCCAACCCTTTGAAAATAGCTTCAATTTTATGATGTTCATTTGTCCCTTCTGCTTTTATATTCAGATTGCATTTGGCGGCGTCGGAAAAAGATTTAAAGAAGTGATAAAACATTTCAGTAGGCATCTCTCCAATTTTTTCACGTTTAAATTCTGCTTCCCAAACAATCCAAGGTCTTCCCGAAAAGTCAATAGCTACCTGTGCCAAACAATCGTCCATAGGAAGAAGCCAACCGTAACGCTCTATTCCCTTTTTGTCTCCAATAGCTTTTAAATATGCCTCTCCTAAAGCAATCGCAGTATCCTCGATGGTATGATGTTGATCGATATGTAAATCACCTTTTACTTTAATCGTCAAATCGGAAAAAGAGTGCTTCCCAAGCTGATCCAACATGTGGTCAAAGAAAGGAATACCAGTATCAATAATGGTTTTACCAGTACCATCAAGATTTAATTCAATCGAAATATCTGTTTCTTTTGTAGTTCTTTTAACCAAAGCTTTTCTTGCTGGTGTACTAAGGAAACGATAAATTTCCTCCCAATCATTGGTTATAAGTTCACACAGCGCTGGCACTACTTGTGTTTTATCGTTCGAAAGTAAAATCGCTTTGCATTTTAAATTCTCCGCCATCTTTACATCCGTTTGCCTATCGCCTATTACATAAGAATTGACGATATCATATTCTCCGTTTAGATAACTTGTCAGCATACCAATACCTGGTTTGCGAGTAGTAGTATTTTGGTGCTCAAAATGAGGATCAACATGAATCGCATCCCAAAAAACGCCTTCGCCTTCTAGCGTTTTGAGCATCTTTGTATGTGCTGGCCAAAAAGTATCTTCGGGAAATGAAGACGTACCCAACCCATCCTGATTCGTAACCATAACCAGTTTAAACTTTTTGTCGATTGCAAGTTTGTTTAAAACAGAGATCACTTTCGGAAAAAACTCTAACTTTTCTAAAGAGTCAATTTGAAAATCCGAAGGTTCTACTATAATAGTTCCGTCTCTGTCAATAAATAAAATTTTAGGTTTCATCTACCTTGTTTTTTTAACCTTATTAATATATAAAGATAATTAATTTATTTTCGAATATTTAGCTATAAATTCTTATAGTTGTTAGAATTCATAATCTAAAATTTATAACTAGAATTTTAATAGCCCACTTTCTCCTTCACCTTTGCCAATACTTTATTACCAATAACAGCGGCCTTGGCAGCACCTTCTTTTAATTCTTTATCCAATTCTGGAAGATTACTCATATAATAATTAAATTTCTCTCTTTCTGTAGAATATTTTTCCAGAATCTTAGCCAACAAAGCTGCTTTCGCATGACCATATCCAAAACCTCCCACTTGATACTTTTCACGTATAGCTACTTTTTCTTCTTCAGATGCAATTAAAGAATAAATCTTATAAACGTTACAAGTATCAGGATCTTTCGGCTCTTCGAGTGGAGTAGAATCAGTCACAATAGTTTGAATTACTTTTTTGAGCTCTTTTTCTGAAAGAAAAATATCAATATAATTGTTGTACGACTTGCTCATTTTTCTTCCGTCAATTCCAGGAACCGTCATGACCTGATCGTCAATTTTTGCTTTTGGCAATACTAATGTTTCGCCATAAACACTATTGAATTTCTCAGCAATGTCTCGTGTTATCTCAATGTGTTGAACTTGATCTTTTCCCACTGGTACTATGTTCGCTTCGTACATCAATATATCAGCAGCCATCAACACAGGGTAAGTAAACAATCCTGCATTCACATCAGATAGACTGTCTGATTTATCTTTAAACGAATGTGCATTTGCCAGCATTGGAAAAGGTGTAAGGCAGTTTAAAATCCAAGCCAATTCACAGACTTGAGCCACATCCGATTGTTTGTAGAAAATGTTTTTTTTCGTATCAAAACCAAAAGCTAACCAAGCCGCTGCCGCCGCATAAGTGTTCGCTTTTCGGGCTTCACCATCTTTTAGAGTAGTGAGCGTATGCAAATCGGCAATGAAAAACAAAGATTCATTTTTAG
>JAYTHK010000191.1:0-4588 GCA_043732665.1 Cytophagales bacterium
ATTGGATAAGAAACGAAGTGAAGCCTCAATATCTTCTTTTGATCCTGCTCTTGCCTTTACGTTGAATCTTCCTTGACTATAATCCAAATCAAAAATGGACAATTTTTTTCCTGAATTTCCTGCCTTTTCAAATCGTTTTTGCAATTCAATTCTATATGGCTCAGTTAAAATATCTCCGCTAAAATGTAAAAAAACAGACGACTCATTTATAAATTCTGACCCGACAATTGCAGGTTCATCTTTATAAGCATTTCCAGTGTATTTGTTTTTGTGCAAAAGCAATTGACTAATATATTCTTTCTGCAACTCAATAAGTTTTTCATCAAAATAAGCAACTTGCTTTCCTCCCGCTTCTGGAAGTTTGTTTTCAATACCGTCTTCCTTAGTAAAACTGCGGTGTACGAGTAGATCCAAATAAATATAAATTCCTTTACTTTTTAACGCTGCTACTAAATAATCAAGCTTATCAATGTTCTCCGAAGAAAGTTCTCTTGTACTCGTGCCATTGCCAAATATATTTGGATTTGCCCAGGCAGCATCTAAGTGGTGAAGTCGAATTAAATTACAACCCATTTTTGAAAGTCGGGTGGTTACAGAATCTGCTTGTTGCTTGGAGGGAAAGTTTGATTTCCCTACCAAATTTGTACCCCAGAAAAGTGCAGGTGTGCCGTCTTCAAATTGAAGGCCATCGTTCACTGCTTTTACAAATCCATGTTTACCAGCAGGTGCATCTAGTAAAGAAGACCAATCTACGTAATGACTTCCAGTATTTTCTGTATTTAATTCTACGTTGTACCATTTCCCTTCGTCCATTGGCCCTGACTTAGAAATAGAAGAGACTTCCATTTTTTTGTCATTCCCATCGTATAAAAAAACTTCTAAGTCATCAAAATAAGCAGTCCCGATGCAATTACCCAGCATTGCTTGAATTTTAACTTGTCGTACTTCTTTAGGTACTTGATAGGAATTTTGATAAAACGTCCATTCGGTAGTGCCAGTCGTTTGACCTGCAACGGGAGGATAACCCCCTACGAGGGCACCGTTATTATCCAAAAATTCTACTGCTATTCTGGCTTGCTCATAACTCAATGAACCTTGAATGACATTTTCTGTTTTCATCCAACCCGAAACATCTACTTTCTTTGTTCCTTCTGGCAAAAATATAAGTTGATCAGTCCCACTCCACTTAGGCTTATCTAATTTTACACTTAACGCATAACTCCCAGTTCGCACGATCGCTTTTTGTCGCACTCCTACCCAAAAATTCCAACCTCCTTGGACACTCTCAAATCCACTATTCTGCAGCTGATTTTGTGCCGATACCATATTTACAAACAACGATAATATTCCAAAATAAAAAATCAGAGTATACTTTTTCATAATCAATAGTTTAATTTATCCTATTTCAGTCTATTCTGAATTAATAACAGTAAGGTATATTTTATTCAGTAGAATCAAAACAATTATAATTCAAGTATTTCAATTTAATCAATGATATTAAGTATCTTGGCATATATTTTTTATAACAGATGCCGCCATATTTAGATACCAAAATCGAATTTTTAAAAGGGATTGGCCCTCAAAGAGCTTCTTTGCTCAATACTGAATTAGGGATTTTCACTTTTGATGATCTCCTGAATTATTTTCCTTTCCGTTACGAAGACCGAAGTAGTTTTCACCAACTCATGGAGGCTCATGAAGACATGCCATTTATTCAAGTCAAAGGACGAATAAAAAGTATGGCTATGATAGGAGAAGGGAATAAAAAAAGACTAACGGCTATTTTTTCTGATGGTACAGGTATGATCGAATTGGTTTGGTTTCAAGGTGCTCAATTTGTACTTAAAAAAATAAAAACCAACGTAGATTACATTATTTATGGAAAACCTACTTTGTATGGCAGTAAGCTTAATATTGCACATCCTGAAATCGAACTTTTAAGTGAGTCTAATATTCACAGAGGGCTTGAACCAGTTTATGGCACAACCGAACGATTAAAAAATAGTCATGTAGACAGTAAGGCTATTGCTAAAATTCAAAAAACGCTTGCGGAAACTTGTCTAAAACAGATAGAAGAATCACTTCCTACTTATCTCTTAAAAGAACAAAAAATAATAAGTAGAGAAGAAGCTTATCGGCAAATTCATTTTCCTGAAAATGAACAAAAATTAGCTCTAGCACTGACTCGATTAAAATTTGAGGAGCTTTTTTATATTCATATTAAACTGATCCGTACTAAAAATACCAACACCAATAACAACGCCGGATTTGTATTTAAAAACATTCCTACACTAAACGAATTTTACAAAAAAAATCTTCCTTTTGATTTAACAAATGCACAAAAAAAAGTAATCAGGGAAATATACAAAGACGTATGTTCAGGCAGACAAATGAACCGCCTATTGCAAGGCGATGTAGGAAGTGGTAAAACTATTGTTGCTTTCATCTGTATGCTCATGGCTATTGACAACAACAGTCAAGCCTGCTTGATGGCTCCGACAGAAATATTAGCCAATCAGCATTACAATGGGCTGAAAGAATTTTCGGATAAATTAAATATTCCGATAGCACTACTCACTGGTTCTTCTAAAAAAGCTGAACGCACTATCATTCATGAAAATTTACTAAATGGCTCGTTAAAAATTATTGTAGGAACTCATGCACTGCTTGAAGATCCTGTACGATTTTTTAATTTAGGATTAGCCGTTATTGACGAGCAGCAACGATTTGGAGTACAACAAAGAGCCAAGTTGTGGAATAAAAATAAAACAATACGTCCACACATATTAGTCATGACTGCTACGCCAATACCTCGCACGCTGGCGATGACACTTTATGGAGACCTTGATTTATCTGTTATCGATGAATTGCCCGTTGGAAGAAAACCAATTAAAACAGTCCACAGAAACGACCGTCACCGAATACAGGTATTTGGTTTTATTCGAAAACAATTGGAAGAAGGGCGACAGGTTTATATCGTCTACCCGCTCATTGAAGAATCCGAAAAGATGGATTTAAAAGACTTGATGGATGGACAACTTTCTATTGAAAGGGCTTTCAAAGAATATGCCGTTGGTATCTTACATGGAAAATTGAAGCCTGAAATTAAAGAGGAAGAAATGCAGAAATTTGTAAAACACCAAACACATATACTAGTTGCCACCACCGTTATTGAAGTAGGCGTAAATGTGCCAAATGCCTCGGTAATGGTGATTGAAAATGCGGAACGATTTGGGTTATCACAACTGCATCAATTGCGTGGAAGGGTAGGACGAGGAGCTGATCAGTCTTATTGTTTGCTCATGACAAAAGACAGAATGGGCAAAGATTCCAAATTGAGAATAGAGACAATGGTTCGCACCAATAACGGCTTTGAAATAGCAGATGTAGACCTCAAATTGAGAGGCCCAGGCGATTTGGCGGGCACAAAGCAAAGTGGTGGATTAGAGCTTAAATTAGTAAACTTATCTGAAGATGCTCCATTAGTAGAGTATACCCGAGAAATAGTAATAACTCTTTTAGGAAAAGATCCGGAACTGAATCTTCCTGAACATGGTTATATAAAAAACAATCTTAACAACTTCGGTAAACAGAAAACAAACTATAACGTAATTAGTTAAATGACAAAAAATATAGTTTTCTTTGATGGTGTCTGCGGGCTTTGCAATTATTTTGTCGATTTCATCATTCGTCAAGACAAAGATAATAAATTACTATTTGCTCCACTTCAGGGAGAAACGGCTGCTAAAGAACTGAACCCAATTATTACTAAAAATTTTGACACAGTAATATTTAATAAAGATGGAAAATTTTATTATAAATCTGGTGCAGGTATACGTATCTTTTATACAGCAGGAGGCTTTTGGAAACTACTACTACTATTCCTAATAGTACCTCCATTTATAAGAAATTTTATTTACGACATCATTGCCAATAATCGATATAAATGGTTTGGGAAAAAAGAAAGCTGTAGAATCCCCACCAAAGAGGAGCAAGCAAAGTTTCTACCTTGAAAAAATTATGAATTTATATTACAAGTTATTTTAATTAAAAATACATAACTCAAAATTATTTCTATAACTTCTAACACAAAATACATGTTTCGAAATATAATAAAATTAATAATATCAACTTTTCGCTTTGCTTTATACTCTGTTTTATCGGTAGCGTTCTTGTTATTATTGTATTTAGTAGTAACCGTTCTATTTACTGTAATTCCTTCTAACATGTTTTCCAAGCAACCAGAAAAAGGAATTGCCATATATATCAAATCAAACGGAGTACATACAGACCTCATACTTCCTACTGAAAATAATTTTTACAACTGGAATGAAAAAATAGTATTAGAAGATTTTGCACCTGAAGCATCAGAATATCAATGGACAGCATTTGGCTGGGGAGATAAAGGTTTTTACTTAGATACTCCAAATTGGTCTGACTTGAAAATTTCAACCGCTATAAATGCTATGTTTCCTCCCTCTCCTACGGCTATGCATGTAACTTTGTATGAAAATTCTATAAAAGAAAATAAATTAACAAAAAAGATAATTTTAACAGAAGAACAATATTTAATTCTTTGTCAATACGT
>JAYTHK010000192.1:0-4578 GCA_043732665.1 Cytophagales bacterium
ACTGCTTTTACACCTGCTACGTTTTTAGCAGCTTCTTCAGCTTCAACTTTTTTGAAATAGCTGTCCACAATTCCTGTCAGTGTGATAATACCATCTTTAGCGATAACACCAATTTCGGCTACTTTTAATAAAGGTTCCCATTTAATGGCTTCCTGAACATCTTTTTGTAAGGTTTCGTCGGTTTTCATTTCAATAATTTTAGGTGATGAATTAATTTTCATAACAAAACAAAGGTTGAATTATATACAGAGATAAGACTTGTATAATGAAATAAATAAGTTACATCAATCACATATATCTACTATTATTAATAAATTATCAATGCACTTCTTTTGTGGAATTTTCTATCATTTTATTAATATTTACTACCTGAACCTTTGTAGGCGCCTTTTCTATTATAATAAATTTAGTTGCCATCATAATGACTATGGAGATCAAGAGCGCAACTGTTGTCATTCTAACTCCTGTGTTGTATCTTTTATTTCCCTTTTCGGTTATTATGCTATTTATAATATAGGAGCGTGAATTTGCTTCTATTTCATAAAGTAGTATTTCTTTATATGTTTTGGCTAGCAGTTCTTTATACTTTGTAACACTAAAAGCCTGATCAAGCGGTTTTGTTCGAAAAATACTGAGCATTAAAAGTATTGACCAAATAAAAAATGCGATTGGAACAATCAGAATAAATTGAATGATTGGGAAAGTACCGTCAAAACTACTTAGGAAGAATGGTATGAATAAGGCGATTGCACCAATAATTGTTCCGGCATAGGAATGTTGCTGACGATATGAATCCACTTGCTTTTCAATAACTTCTTTAGAATTGATTGCAAGAAATTCTAAATGCTTTAGGTCTTCCATAGTATATCATGAGAGGTTGTTATAATTACTATTTCCATCATTTTGTATTATTATATTTTTACAATCATTTTTCCTTCATTTTTTCCTTCAAACAAATCTAAAAATGCTTGAGGAATATTATCAAATCCATTAACAATAGTTTCCGTATTTTTAAGGTGACCTTCTTTTAGCCAAATTGTTAATTGTTTTGTAGTAGCGGGAAATTTTTCAAGAAAGTCACTCACTATAAACCCACGCATCGTCGCACTTTTAGTTAAAAGAATGGGTTGTAACCGAGGTCCAAGAGCAACCTCGGTTGCATTGTAAAGCGCTATTGCACCGCAAACAGGTAGTCGGGCATATTTATTAATGTTCGCTAAAACAGCATCAGAAATCTCACCACCTACATTGTCAAAATAAATATCAACACCATTAGGACAAACCTTTTTAATTGCTTCTTTCAAATCGGTTGAAGTTTTATAATTTATAGCATCATCAAATTTAAATTTTGTTTTAAGAAGTTCTGTCTTTTCATCTGAGCCGGTAATACCAATAACTTTACATCCAAATAATTTACCAACCTGCCCAACAACAGTTCCTACTGCCCCAGCAGCTCCTGATATAACAATTGTTTCATCTGCTTTAGGTAATCCAATTTCAGTTAAACCTAAATAAGCGGTATGGCCTGTCATTCCCAAAATTCCAAGATAAGTTGATAACGGCACCTCACTTTCATCTACTTTTTTTAAACCTTTTCCATTAGATATCTGATACTCTTTCCAGTCCAGGTTTCCTATAACGAAATCTCCTTTTCTAAAAAAATTCGAAAGGTTGCTTTCAATAATTTCAGCTATAATACTTGATTGTATTGGTTTGTTTAATTCAAATGGAGGTACGTACGATTTGGAATCGTTCATTCTTCCTCTTAAATATGGATCTACGGAAACATATATTGTTTTTAATAAAATCTCACCATCTTTCGCAACTGGAATTTCTTCAGTACTAAATTTAAAATTATCCAAAGTTGGTTTTCCAGACGGTCTTTTATTTAAAAGAATTATTTTATTCATAATCATAGTTAATAAATTAATTAATTGTCGAATGCCTTAGTAGTTTAAAATTCATATTTGAACCAATTTATCCCTATTTATAAGAATTGTAACATCTTATCCAGAACACTTTTTTGTAAAGTTTCATTACTTTTCATTTAGATATGATTTTATGTTATAAATCAATTTCTCACCACGTCAAAGATGATGGCTTATAGGATGGCAAATGTTATATAACTTTTTAAACAAGTTACGTTATTCATTGATTTAGAATATTTCAACGGATGTGAGCAAACAGAGAAAGCCGATTATTACTTTAATGAACTAAGTAGACTATATCCGTATTATAACTATAATGAAATACACCTGCAAAATAATAAAAAAGGTCTTACAATTTCTAGCAAGACCTTTTCAACATGTTATTCCTTTACACATACAATAGAACTTTTTTATAACAAGCCTTCTATCTATTAATCATTTCAGCGTTTCACTTCAAGAGATTGCTTACTTCCGTAAGACTCTCAAGGATTATGCTGGCGTGACTTAATCCATGTCCTACTTAAAATGAATAAGCATAGGATGGTAATTTACTAAGCATACCCTCATCATTATTATCATCTCCTATTGCCAAGATAAATAAGATTTTTTTCATCTGAATCATTTTTTTAGAAACACCTTCCTTATCATATCCTTTTTGTTTTACTTCAACTATTTTTTTACTATTCACAGTTTTAATCAACTACTATATCCTATTTGGAGTCACACTTAAAAATTGATTCTAACTTTATTGAATTTTTATCATTACCCTCATCTCTTCTAATTAACTTATTAATTTTCCTTTTCACCTTTTTATTCATTAGAAGAGAGCAAATATCTTCATTTTGTTTTAATTTACTTTTGTCAATTAGGTCTTCTATCTCTGATCTCATTTTGTCAAAATCAGTCTGTCCAATTGAGAGCGACCATTGATAAATAAACTCTGACTGCTTTTCTTTCACTCGTTCTATCCTGGCTTTTGAACTGGCAATTTTTCCGTCTACTTCTGATAGTGTTTTTTCTGACAAGCTTGGTATATTGGTAACTGTAATAGCCAGCAAAGATATACTAGCTGAAATAGCACTGATTGTTTTATTCGAATTCTGACTTTGTATAAGCGTGAATACACCCGATAATGTACCGGTTATTAATGCTACTTTTTTCCACCAGGGTCGGTCTATTCTATTATGTATTTTTTCAATATTAGCCCTGTAAAGCTCTTCTGTTGTAAGAAAACTATTCACTTGCCTAAATAAGCTATCCCTTTGTTGCAAAATATTCTTAGGATCAGGCCTATCCTGAACTGTCAATACCAGTACCTTAAACGATGATTTCTGATTCGGATCTTTGCCAGAGAGTAAGACTGATATTGCATAATTGTAATCCCTGTCTACTAAAGAATAAGGAAGGATTCCCTTTGAATATATTTTTATGTAAGATTTTTTCTTTTCAAAAACGAGATACTTAGTTAAGCTATTAATACCAGGAGGTAGTGTAAGATCTGAATAGGTAATATCAAATTCTTTCATATCATTGTAATTCGAAATATTCAGATAGGTCAACACAGAATCTCCTTCTGAAAATATTTTTTTAGTAAAATCTCCAATAACAGGTTGAAGATAAGTACCAGCAGAAGTTGTCAAATTTTTATTGCTATTAAGAACTGTTACAATACGTTTGATAGTGTCTTTGCCATCTGAAACGGTTAAGATTAAGTGAACGGGGAAAGTCGTATTGGTTGTATTCATATTTTTAAATACAAGACTCGTACCTCTCAAAAAGTATTCTGGATTCTTAGGATAATAATCGTATTTTAGTTTATCGTTATCAGGATCAAAAGCAGCGTAGTCAATCTCTATATTTTGACCTAGTAAAAAATAAATGGTATCAGGAATTTCATTTTTTAAAATAGGTTTCTGATTAATGTTTTTAATTCTGAAATTTAAAACCTTGCTAAAGATTGACTCATCATCGTCTATGAGTGTAATTCTGAGTTTCATATATTCTTTTGCTGCTTCGTTTCCTGAAGGCGTCCAACGAAACATTAGCTGATCACCAGTAACATTTACCTTGCAATAATCAAATGATCTTAAATCAGGATCTTCGTTGAAAATAAAATAACTTGTGATGGCCTTGAGATTCGTTCTTTGCTGACTTTTGATGGTAGCAGTAAATGCGAAAGACTGACCTTCAATAAGTTTTATTGTATCGGGTAAAGGTTGATCAAAAATGAGATATGGTTTTAAACCAGAGGGATTGACTGTTAATGCTAGTGACGCTTCATTCACTATAGTATAAGTGGAATCTTTTAAGTGAAATTTTACAAGATAATATTTTTTCTCTTCAATTTTAGGTATCCAATGGAATACATTTCCTTCAATACTAGCGCCAGGAGGATTACCTTCCATTGTTAAGTGGTAATTTTTAATTCCATATACCTCCAGCGAAATATTTACTTCCTGCCCTACTCTAACTTCTTGTTGTATGGGAACTTTAAACATAAGTTGTTGAGCAGTCATAAGCCTAGTTATGCACAAAAAAGTAAAGACAAAAAAAAGTAATCTCATGTTATATTTTAATACTATTTATTTACCTGTGTATTTCTACAATATCAAATTTACTATTTTTTTCTAAAGCAATTCTGAAGTTGGGT
>JAYTHK010000193.1:0-4570 GCA_043732665.1 Cytophagales bacterium
GAATATATAATTGGGGATATAAAAGTAACAGGCGTTCAGTTCTTGGATCCCAATGCGATCATTGCGATTACAAATTTAAAAATAGGAGATAAAATTGCCATTCCTGGAGACCAAATTAGTAATGCCATAAAAAAAATATGGGATCAAGGCCTTATAGGCGATGTAGAGGTGAATATTGAAAAGATAGAAGGAACGCAAATTTTTCTAGAATTCGTACTGAAAGAAAGACCTAGACTATCTAAGTATGTTTTTAATAAAGGAGTAAAAAAAGGAGAAAGAGACGACCTTTTGGAGAAAATTGATCATACGCGAGGTACAGTCGTAAATGATGCTATGATTAAGAATGCACAGAAAAAAATTCGGAATTTCTATCTGGAAAAAGGCTATTACAATTCGGAAGTTTCTATTCTGCCAGTAAAAGATTCACTACTTGATAACAATATCTTCCTTAAAGTAAATGTAAACAGGAGGAAAAAGGTGAAGTCGAAAAATATTAATTTTCATGGACTGGAGGCGTTTACTCCGAAGGAGTTGAAGGGTAAAATGAAAAAAACGAAAGAACAACGCCTCTATAAATTTTTTGTATCCTCTAAGTTTATTAAAAAGCAATACGAAGCCGACAAAGAGAAAGTAATTGAATTTTATAATTCTAAGGGATACCGAGATGCAATAATTGTAAAAGACAGCATCTCTAAATACAGCTCAAATAAAATTAATATCGACATTTATGTTGAAGAAGGGAATAGATATTATTTCAGAAATATAGCTTGGAAAGGAAATTATATTTATAGTACGAAAGTGCTTGATAGTGTTCTTGGTATAAAAAAGGGAGCTGTTTATAACGCAGATGTACTGCAGAAAAGATTAAATTACAACCCTTCGGGCTTGGACGTTAGTTCTATGTACCTTGATAATGGGTATCTTTTTTTTAGTGTGGATCCAGTAGAAGTGGTTGTAGACGGAGATTCTATCGATATAGAAATGAGAATTTACGAAGGAAAACTTGCCATAATTGATAAAATAACGATTAGTGGTAATACAAAAACGCACGACCACGTTATACTTCGAGAGCTCCGGACGGTGCCAGGAGATAAGTTTAGTCGATCAGATCTTATTCGTTCTCAACGAGAACTTTCAACGTTAGGGTATTTTAATCCTGAGAAAATAGACATCAACCCCGTTCCCAATCAAGCCAAAGGAACAGTAGATATTCATTACAAAGTAGAAGAAAAGCCGAGTGATCAAATACAGCTTTCCGGTGGTTGGGGTGGCTCTAAGTCAACCTCTTCTTACGGGTATGGTGGGTTGACGGGTACATTAGGGCTAGTTTTTAATAATTTTTCAATGAAAAACATTACTAAGTTTAAAACTTGGGATCCTCTGCCTTCTGGAGATGGACAAAGATTTAGTATTAATTTCCAGTCCAATGGTCGTAGCTATCAAAATTATTCTAGTTCTTTTATGGAACCTTGGTTTAGAGGTAGAAAACCGATATCGTTTACGGTTAGCACTAACCATTCTAACAGTAATAGTTACAATTCTAAAACAGGAAACTATGACCAACACCTTGATATAACAAGTATGAGCGTAGGGTTGGGAAGAAGGTTGAAAAAACCCGATGATTATTTTACTTTACACAATACGCTTTCGTATTCGCTTTATCATTACAGAAATTATGGAAATTACAGTCGTATAGGTATTGATACAGGGTATTCTAATAATATAGCATTCACTACTTCGCTGTCAAGAAATAATATTGACGAATTCAATTTTCCGACAAAAGGTTCTAGTGTTGCTTTTACGGTATCACTCACCCCACCGTATTCGCTTTTTGATGGTATAAATTATTCGGACCCTAAATTACCCGCAACTACCCGTTATAAATTTGTAGAATATCATAAGTGGGGATTTGATAGCGACTGGTATGCTACTTTGGTAGGCGGTACAAAAAGACATCTGGTGCTCCGTGTTAAATCTAATTTTGGTTATATTGGCTCTTATCGAGCAAAAACTGGGATAGGCCCTTTTGAACGATATGTGATGGGAGGAAATGGCATGTTTGGCTATTATGGTGCCATTGGTACCGACTTCATAGGACTGAGAGGTTATCAAGCTTATGCGCTTCCTTATGGGAAATACAGTCAGGTGGGCGGTACAGCCTTTGATAAATTTACAGTAGAACTCCGGTATCCTATTGCTACAAGTCAAGCCTTGTCTCTTTCGATTCTAACCTTCTTTGAAGCAGGGAATGTATGGGATACTCCAGATAAATTTAGTCCATTTGATTTGTATAGGTCGGCTGGTGTCGGAGCCCGTATTTTCATGCCAGCCTTTGGGTTAATTGGACTTGATTATGGATGGCCAATGGATTTAATTCCCAATCAGCCTGTTACAAATAAGGCTACCTATAAACCTGTATTTACCTTTACCATTGGACAACAGTTAAGATAGTATTGAGTAATAAGATATTCGTAGTTTCGTCGTTTTATTCTTAAAAATCATTGCCGATGAAGAAAGTTGTAGTTGTATTTATTTTTACCTTTTTTTCTGTAGCAAGTTCTTTTGCACAGAAATTTGGATACATAGACTCGGATTTTATCATGAGTAAGATGCCAGAGTATACCAAGGCTCAACAAGAGTTAAATAAGGCTTCCGATAAATGGCAGAGAGAAATAGAAACCATGAAAAAGCAGGTAGATGATTTTAGGAAAAAATTTCAAGCGGAGGAGGTACTGCTGACCGAAGAAATGAGAAAAGAACGGCAGGATACACTTAATGCAAAAGATAAAGCATTGAGAGATTTTCAGAAAAAGGTATTTGGTTTTGAAGGGATGCTTTTCCTGAAAAAACAAGAGTTGATAAAGCCAGTACAAGACAAAGTTTTTGATGCAGTGGAGAAAGTGGCCAAAGTAAAACAGCTCCAAATTATATTTGATAAATCAGGAGATTTGGTCATGATTTATACCAATCCTATTCATGACTATTCGGAAAATGTGTTGGAAGAATTGAACCTCGGAGATAAAAATGATAAGCCTGATAATGAGCGGTATAATAATAAGCATTAGGTAAATACCAAGAAAGGTATAATATTTGTAAACAAAACAGAAAAGGATATAAATCAAATTTTACAAGAATGAAAAATAAAATAATAGTATTAGTAGCATTGGCTTTGATAACAAGTTTTGGTGCTTTTTCTCAAAATTCTGCCACCACATCTCTTAAACTTGGCTATACAAATTTAGAGCAAATTCTAGGATTGCTTCCTGATGCAAAAAGAATAGAAAATGAATTGCAAACCTATGAGAAACAATTAAAGTCACAGATGGATTCTAAAGTTGCAGAGTTTGAAAAAAAATACAAAGATTATGAAGCAGGTAAAAGTCTTATGGCTGATCCTGTGAGATTGGACAAAGAAAAAGAATTGACGGGTCTTCAAACTTCGATTAGAGAATTTGAAGAAACGGCTCAGTCTTCTTTGCAGAAAAAACAGGTTGCCTTACTAGAACCTGTTATTGCAAAAATTCAAAAATCCATAGAAAAAGTAGCAGATGCGAATGGTTACAGTTATATCCTAAGCACACACGCTGATTATGCTGGGTCAGCTATTATTCTTTATGTAAGAAGCAAAGAAGATGATATTACAAATCTTGTTTTGAAAGATTTAGGAGTAACTCCGCCAGCTCCTAAGCCTGCTGGAACTACTACAACGACTATTCCTGTTGCTCCAACAAACGGAACTAAATAATTTTAGTAGATATAAAATTATTATACGACAAAAAAAGAAAATTCGAAGAGACGCAATACATTGCGCTCTTCGAATTTTCTTTTTTTGTCTTCATTTTTTTGTACCTTCCATTATAAAATGTGCCGTAGGTGAATCATAATAGAATGTATATAAGACCTCCTTTTCTTAAAAAGAATGATAGAGTCGCAATTGTTGCTACAGCAAAGAATTTTGACAAAGAGGAATTGGCAGCAGCTATCCAGAGCTTTAAAAGTTGGGGTTTAGAAGTGGTAGAAGGGAAATGGCTATATGAAAAACACCATCAGTTTGCAGGCAGTGACTCAGAGCGAAAAGAAGATCTCCAATGGGCGCTCGACGATTCTACCATTCAGGCTGTATTTTGTGCGAGAGGTGGATACGGTACAGCCAAAATTATTGACACTATCGATTTTAAAAAAACGCTAAAACATCCTAAATGGGTAGTGGGGTTTAGTGATGTTACAGTTTTGCATGCACAATTGCAGGTAAATAAAATTCAAAGTATACACGGAGTCATGCCGATATTGTTTGGGCAAAAAGGTTATAAATTATCTATAGAAAAACTTAGAGACGTTCTTTTTGGAAAAAAGATTAGTTATGAAATTGTATCAAACAAATTGAATAGAGAAGGAGAAGTGACGGGGAAATTGATTGGAGGAAACTTGTCTATTATTTGTTCGCTGATAGGGACATCTTCCGAATTGAATACCAAAGGTAAAATTCTATTATTGGAAGATGTAGGTGAAAATCTTTACCGCATAGATCGAATGGTTGTGCAACTAAAAAGAGCAGGGAAATTAAAAGTGC
>JAYTHK010000194.1:0-4471 GCA_043732665.1 Cytophagales bacterium
TTACCTTTATATCTTTCCATTGTATCTCTTAATTTTGATACAATCTTAAACATCCTCAATGCAGTATATCTGCATTGGCGAATAAAATATCTAATCCTAATTATCTTAAAGAGCAAAAGCAGTGTAAATGCATAACGAAGCATTCGTATCATAATCATACTTACGATCAAAAAGTATCTACTGGATTTCCTAGAGAAAATTTCATACTTCACCAAAATTAAATACCTTAACAAGGATCAATACAAAAAATGTTTTTTATACACTCTATACTATTTATCTTTACATACAAATGGTGGAAGATAGAATAAAAGAACTCATTAAAAACCTACCGGAAAAACCTGGTGTTTATCGCTATTTCAATAGCAACCTGGAGCTTATATACGTGGGTAAGGCTAAAGACTTGCGTAAAAGAGTAAGTAGCTACTTTTCTCGCATCGAATCATTGGATACTAAAACCAAAAAACTAGTATCCCAAATTGATACCATTGAATATACTATTGTCAACACCGAATTTTACGCGCTAATACTAGAAAATACGCTCATCAAAGAACATCAGCCTAAATACAATATTCTTCTTAGAGACGATAAGACATATCCTTATATCCTTCTTACCAATGAACGTTTTCCTAGAATAATTACTACTAGAAAAATAGAAAAAGGATTAGGTGCTCATTTTGGTCCATACACCAGTATTGGTGCGATGAACACAGTAGTTGAACTGGTAAATAAAATATTTCAACTTAGGACTTGCTCCTATAACCTAAGTGAGAAAAATATTTCTGAAAACAAATATAAAGTTTGCTTAGAATACCACCTAGGAAACTGTAAAGGTCCATGTGAGGGATTAGATAATGAAGCAGAATATTTAGATAAAATAAAACTAACCTCGAATATCCTTAAAGGAAATATTGCACCCGTGAGAGCCTATTTTCGTGAACATATGCAAGAAGCTTCTGGTTTATTAGAATTTGAGAAAGCGGAATATTATAGATCTAAACTAGAAAGTTTAGATCGTTTTCACAAAAATTCAGTAGTCGTAAGTCCTAATATTGAAGACCTCTCTGTGTATACTATTTCCAGTGATGAAAAATATGCGGCAGTTAATTATTTAAGAATAATCAACGGTTTAATTATTCAATCCAAAACTATAGATATTAAGAAGAAATTAAACGAGGAAGATTCAGAAGTGTTATTGCAATCTATTGTAAACATTCGCGAAACGCTCAAAGACGAGTCAAAGGAAATTGTAGTCAACGTGGGTATAGAATATCCTTCTGAAGAAATATTAATTACACTCCCTCAAAAAGGGGATAAGAAAAAATTACTTGATTTGTCGCTAAAAAATAGTGTATACCGACTTGAAAAATTAAATCAAATTAATGCCGAAGATAGCAGTAAACGTATAATGGAGACATTGCAGGCGAATCTTTCTTTAAAGGAATTGCCAGACCACATCGAATGCTTTGACAACTCAAACTTCCAAGGAACAGACGCTGTCTCTGCGATGGTATGTTTTAAAAATGCAAAACCCTCCAAAAAAGACTATCGCCATTACAATGTAAAGACAGTAGAAGGTGCAAATGATTTCGCCACGATGTACGAAGTTATTACTAGACGTTATAAGCGTTGTGTCGAAGAAAATCTTCCTCTTCCTAAGCTCATTATTGTGGATGGAGGTAAAGGTCAATTAAGCTCTGCTGTAATGGCACTAACTGACCTTGATATCTATGGAAAGATTCCTATTATTGGAATTGCTAAAAATCTAGAAGAGATCTTCTTTCCTGGCGATGAATTTCCAATTTACATCGATAAAAAATCCGAAGCACTTCGACTCATACAATATTTGCGTGATGAGGCACATCGATTTGGCATTACACATCACCGAAATAAACGTAGTAAATCAAGTATTAAATCAAGTCTGGAAGACATACCAGACATTGGAGAAGCTACTATAGATAAACTGTTAAAACATTTTAAAAGCGTACGCAGAATAAAGGATTCTAGCGAGAAAGATATAGCTGAAATTATTGGTGATTCAAAAGCCAAAAAAGTAAAAGAATACTTAAAATAAAAAGGGAAGCAAATGCTTCCCTTTTTACTGAGTTCCCTAAGCGAGTATTAAAACTCCCAAAGATTATGTTCGTATTCAAGAATTTCCATTGCAGCCCATTGAGATGCTCTGATACCTTTTTCTTGATCGTTGTCATAGATATCTACAAGACGAGCATCGTTTGGATTAGATACTTTAATTATATAAGAACTAAATAATCTTAAATCAAAAGCATCTGCCAAATTTTTGTGTTGTTGGTCATTTTGAACGTTAAACCAAATTGCTTTTGGATTATCTTTAAACACCTTCTCCACTAACTCTTTGTATGAAAAAGAGGCGATGTTAACTTCAATACCTTTTGTGTTTCTTGGATGATCAGGAGAAATCATTAAAGTAACAGATAATATATCATAATACAACCTAGATCTTTGTTTGTCAAATAACATATCTTCTGTTAATTGAAGCATATAAATATCTTTGGCCGAATAGGATTCTGCATCGCTATTCTTAAAGATTGATGAATCACCATCTTGGGCAAAAGTAATTTGTTTTTCCTCTTCTGTCATTGGAGCGACGTCAGAAGGCATAAGCAAATTTGTATTGAAATCATCCATTGTTAATTTAGATGCAATGGAATCGTTTGTATATGGAGTAATATCTCCTTTCAAAACGGCTTCTAGTATAAGTTTAGTTAGCTCTCTGTTCTTAGAAAACAAAGGTGTGTTTTGCTTTTCCCGCAAATCCATTGCTCTAACAATACCCTTCTTCCACATAATGTCAGAAACGTGTACAGGTCTTACAGATAAAGGATTGTATCCAGTATCGCCTTTCGAAGAACCTTCTGTAGAAGTAGAAACTGAATCTACTCTTTCTTGGCTATATGCCACACTCAATGACATTGTTAAACCAACTAAAATAACACCTAACTTTTTCATAACCTGTCTTGTTTAAAATTAATTAATGAAGAGGTATATTTTTGATAATACTACCCAAGCTAACTACTTCTGTTTTATTTTGATAATTAGTCCTGATTACCGCTCCTGGTTTAAGCTCAATCATTATCCTGTCTCCAGGGATTGCTTGAGAAGTTAATTCCGATATCTTAGCAGTTTCTGTAGTATATTTTTTACTACCAACAGCTCTTTTACCTCTAATAAGAGAACATTCCCATTCAGCAACTCTGTATCTTGCATCTTTAGGAAGAAACGCTTTAAACGACTCATCTGAAATGGCTTTAACTGAAAGTTGACTTGGTCCAGGAGATACTTCACCTTGTTTCTCATCCACAGGTTTACCACCTTTAAGAACTTGAATTTCTGGTTTAGGAATCAATCTAACTTTAAAAGCTTGCTCTCCAATCATGTTTCCATTACTAGACACTTTCAATACTACCGCTATTCCTGTTGGAACAAGCGTAACATCTCCAAGTTTAGCACCTTTTATAACGTCAGCACCTGTAGCAGTAAAATTAGGCCTGTATTCTTGACCCAAAGCTGGCACCTGAACATTTAATTCATTTCCACAGTTTCTGTATAGAGCAGACACCGAAGCAGACTGTATTTGTATTACAGGTTTTGCTACATAATAATCCGTTTTAACTGTGAACGTTGTATCTTTACCTTTGAATTTAAAAGTAACTTTACCTTCCCATTGTTGTTTAAATGCATTCTCTTTAGCATCGAAAGCACCACCAGCCTGAGTCATGAAACTTACTTTACCAAGTTTAGTGGTTGCATCAACAGAAATAGGATTTCCCCTTGCCGTCATAGTAGGTGTAATAGAACTCGCAGATGCAGCTAAAAACATTTCTGCTTCGTACTTCGTACCTGCAGCCACTACCTTTGAAGCTGGTCTAACCATTGCAATAACCTGATCAAATTTAAGGTCCGCAGCACCTACTTCTGAAGCTAATTCTTCAAGTGCACTTGTTTCTACTTTAAGAACGTCAGATTCAATATTACTCAATACAGCCATTGCAGCTACCATTGGAGTCTGACCAAAGTTCAATTCAGCAAAGTCCTTCTTCTTTTGATCAGGACTAGAGATACGTCTATCTTTATCTGCATCTAAAGCGATATCTGTAAATCTTTTCTTACCTAGCGCTTTATTAACATCTTCTACGAATTTGTTAACTTCTTTTTGAAGAACGTATCCTTTGCCATTTTTCGTACCACCTGATCCAACCATCATTACCTCAATAAGACCTTCTTCTTTTGCACCTACGTACATTTTAGTGGTGTCTTCGTCTACATAACCACCAGTGGTATCGATAATAGTTTTTCTAAGTTTATCGATATAAACTTTGATTTCCTCTGCCTCTTTTCTTACTTGAACTGCCTTATCCAGAACAGCCTTGTCTGCAGGTTTATTACCTCCATCAACAACCGTTTTGGCTATTTTCTTTTCAATTTGACCATTGCC
>JAYTHK010000195.1:0-4460 GCA_043732665.1 Cytophagales bacterium
ACTTCTATTTCCCTTTCCGAAATATTAAATACTCGTTTGTCTCCTGCAAATGTCTGTGAGAATATTTTCTTATACATTCCATTTTCATCTTTCTTAGCAATGACCATATCAATGGCTTCGTCTTTTTTAAAATCACTTATATCTGAAATCCATTTGAATCCAAACTGAGGCTTGTTATGTTCGTCCAACTGCAAAACTTTTAATTGATGCAAATACCATCCTATGCTACCATCAACTCTGATAACTTTTGTATTATAAGAAACCCTAATATCCATTGCATGCCCTGTTTCTGCATACTGAGAAAAATAATCAAACATAATTGGGAATATTTTTTTTAATCATTATCTCATTTTGTGGAACAGGTATTATGGTAATCGTTTTAACTAATACAAGTCGTAAAAAATCTTCCTTCTTATAGCCCAACATCTCTGCTATATTATCGCTTACAAATAAATAACCCCCTTTTGGAAATCAATAATAGCAGTAATTGCAGGGCTAGGATTCAGAAATTTTAGAAAATCAGGATTTTTAATTAAACTAAGTTCTTGTCTGGTGCTTAATCTTTCTTTGGAAGAATGTAAAGCAAGCACAGAAGAAAGTTCATCAAATAAATTTCGGTAGTTCTTTTTAACATCTTCGTAAGATTCCATAGCGTAATCTAGTTTATAATCATTTTGCATATCTAATATATATAAAATGACTATAAATGGCTATTGATTTGTGCGACTATTAGACTTAGTTTTGGGAGCGTAAGCAAATTTCTTATTTATTTGGGAGAGGTTAAAACGTTCTTTATAAGACTCTTTCAACAAGCTAGCCGTCTATATATCAAAGTATAGACGGTTTTTTATGAGCCATACACAACAACAAGAATCAAATTTTTTATTCTCCTTTGAGCAAATGAATTCCGTCTTCTTCAATAGAAATTAATCGCTGTTTAAATAAAACGCCAATCGCTTTTTTAAAAGCCTTTTTACTCATCTGCAATTTATGCATAATGTCGTTGGGCTCACTGTTGTCGTTGAGTTTTAGGAAACCTTTATTGGCTTTTAATTTTTCTAAAACAAAAGCAGCTGTTGGTTCAATGTTCCGAAACCCTTGTAACTGAAGGCTTACATCAATTTTATTATCGTCACGAATATCTTTGATATATCCTTTTATCTTATCGCCAATAAATATTTTTTTGAAAATTTCACTACGATAAATTAAGCCTTTGTGTACACCATTAATGATTACGTTCACGCCCAAATCGCTGGAGTCTCCGATTAATAAATCTACTTCATCACCAATTTGTACTGTCAGCATATCTGAGTCTAAAAACCGATCAATCTTACTGGTTGCTGCCAAACGATTGGTATCCTCGTCTACATAGAGATAAACGAGGTATTTCTCACCCGCTCTCATTTTTCTGAGCTGTTCACGATAAGGAACCATCAGGTCTTTTTCCAATCCCCAATCCAGAAAAGCGCCGTGGTCGTTTACATCATTCACTTCCAGACAGGCAACTTCATTTAGATGAATTTTAGGAATCAGTGTTGTAGCAATAATTCTATCTTCAGAATCTCTGTATATAAAAACATTGATTTCCTGATCTACCTCAAAATCTTTTGGAATGTATTTATTTGGCAGCAATACAACCTCTTCCCCTTCTTTGTCTCCCAGAAACATGCCAGGAGGAGTGAGTCTCAACGCTGTTAATACATTATATTTCCCTATTTCGATCATAATTAATATTCCTATAAATGTTAACGTAAGGTACACAAAGATTTCGCAGAGACCACAAATAAAC
Organism: Cytophagales bacterium; assembly: GCA_043732665.1. GTDB lineage: Bacteria > Bacteroidota > Bacteroidia > Cytophagales > Cytophagaceae > JANYCO01. The sequence continues at coordinate 1,790 of JAYTHK010000195.1, forward strand.
TTTTGGTTACCGCTTTACATAATCTTCCAGGTACTTATATTTTTCTGTCAACTGTCCATTTCTGGCTATGGTAGCTCGTTCTATGAGTTCTGAAAATGTATTTCCTAGCAACTCAGGCAATACATTTTTAAGCAGCATATCGCCAAAATAAGTGGAGGCGTCTCTAGGCAATTCTCCTGGCAGATTTTCGATTGCCATAACCGTAATATTTTTCTCATCGGAAAATGGCGCTTCTATGCCATCTGTTAAAGGATTGAAATCGTAAGCAGGATCGTAAATAGTAGAAGGTTTAATCGTAGAGGGAATAGAACCTTTAAAATCGCAAGTGACATCTCCTATGAGCTTAATTCTGAAATCTTCAGCACGCATATCTTCTTTCGTGAAAAGCATCGGAGCTTTAGGATGCCAAAAAGCACCTGCAATTAAAATATCTGCGGCTTTCGTATAAGAAGCAAATTTTGAGTGATAATTTTCTGGATACTGATGAAATTCATTTTTATCAAACGGCTTCCCATTTTTGTTTACATGATAATCGTCAGAAAGCAATTGGGTATATACGATATGATCAAAATTCTTAACCAAGAAGTCGTTCTTTTCTATTTTGGGAATAGTTAAAAAATCTAATACTTCACAAATACCTCTTCCTACGCGGCCCGAACCTGTTACTACTATTTTTATTGCTGGTAAGCGCAATTTTTTTAATTCTACTTTTAACTCTTCGTAGTTATAACATTTATACGCTGATTTTAAGTCGAAGAGTTTGTATTTTTTTCCGTATAATAGTAATGAATTGTATGCTCCAACAATTCCAGCGAATCTCCCAAAAGCAATTAGCCTTTGTCCTGCCTCATCTTTGATTCCCTCGTAATCGACCATCTCGATATTTTTTTCCAATATGGCCTGCAATAATTTTTTGTTCTGAGGTTGTTTTTTTGCAGTATGGGAAAAAAATAAATATTTCTTATTTGGAATTAAAACATGTTCTGCGATTTCTTTAATACCAAGAAGCAGATCGCAATCACTCAAATCTTCTTTCATTGCAATGCCAAGGGAAGTATATTCTTTATTGGTAAAACAACGTGTATCACTAGGCTGAATAAATAGATCGACTTGCGGATATTGTTCTATTATCCTTTTACAATGGTCAGGGTGCAAAGGCACACGCCAATCTACAGGAATTTTAGACTCCCGCACAATTCCTATTTTAATTCTGCCTGTACTTTCTGTAGACATAATTTTTATGCTAATAACCCTTTTTGCCACCGCTCTTTTTTGGAGAGTTTTGTATAGTTTGTAAAATAGGTATAGGTAATTAAAGTTATGGCCGTTGCAATTAACGCTCCGAAATATGTATCCATTAAAAAATGTTGCAATAGATACATTCTTGAAAAAGCCGTTAGTAAAGCAAACAAGAAAAATACCCATCCCGTTTTTTTGTTTTTGCTAAACAATGCCAGTACCAAAAAGATAGAGAACGCCTGGGCAGAATGACCTGAAGGGAAACTGTAGGAAGAATGTATTTCCACGCCTTCCACATAGTGCAAATTTAAGGATTCTGGAAAATAGGTTAAAGGTCTCGGCGTAGCTGCGATAGCTTTTATAATTTGAACAACAATAAACGAAGAAAGTACCGACACGGAAAGGACTATGCTCCTATATATATTTTTAAAAAGCAGAAGGAAAATAATAAGTGGAATTACGAATATGCCATCCCCAAAAAGAGTTGCTACTTGAAAAAAATAATCCAACACAACATTATGGCGCCTATTCATTACGATTTCCACTTGCCCCTTTTCCAAGAGTAGTGAGCTGATGGCAGCTATAGTTAAGTACAGCCCAAGGCAGGTAAAATAAACTTTATTTTGACGTATTATTTGTAACACTGAATAACTCGTTAAGATATTTTACCTTTTTTTGAGGGGAGTTCGTTTCTGTTTTTCAATTTTTTGTCTTCCACATTTTTATCCAAAAATTCGTTCAGCTTGTCCAGATCAAACGTAGAATTAATCTCACCGAAGTTGTTTACTGTAATGTCAAAACCTTTGAGCTCCTTGTTTACTTTAGGTTTTTTTTCTTCTTTTTTATTTTTATCGGGGCTTTTTTTCATGAATTTTGGGTATTTTATAAATACATATTATCAAGCGTTATCAATATTTAATATTTAAACTAATTTAACCTTTATTCGGTTATATTCAACAGCAAATTTATCAAATATTTTGTTTCTTTTAGTACGATAGCTGAATGACTCGTTACATGTTGTCATTCAGGAGGAACCTCTTTGGAAAGAAGGGAAAGTATTTGAATTAGAGAAAGAAACTCTTCTAATTCAGCAGAAAAATATTCTTAATTTTAACGAATTCCTATTCTTTCGAAATGATAGTGCTTCTCATTTACTTTTTTAATTTGCGCTTTACAATTAATCGTATAAGTCGTAACTGTTGAATCAATATGGCATTTTGAGTTCTTCAGAAAACTATCTGTTTTTATTTTCTTGTCGACAAGATTAAAAGTAGAATCATTTTCGAATACTGAAAACCTATCTCCACACCACTCAACTGAACCATCTTCTAGTTCTTCCGCAAATGGGCAATCGACACCTGCTACTTCGAATGTATTTATTAATTCTTCATTTTCATTTAGGATTAGCATGTGGATCATACTGTATGAATCT